>JAHELS010000323.1 GCA_024644085.1 Rhodopirellula sp. | reverse complement strand
CCGTGGCAGATGGCGGAAGGAACTCGCAGGAAACTCCGACGGCGTGTGAGCCGTCGGGGTTATCGCAATACCGGTGGCATTGGTTCCCCGGGGACGACATTGATGTTGATATCGTCGAGATCCCGTTTGCGAAGCTCGTTTTCCTTCCCTTCCTCAATGTCGTCGAGTTCACGGTCGCGTAATTCCTGCTCGCGGTCACGCGTTTCATCGGCTTCGGGATCCGTCGATTCCCTCTGATCAGGATCGCGGTCCGAATCGCTGCCTCCGCGAGCTTCTTGTCGCTCTCGTTCCAACTCATCGATGTCACTTGGCGTGTCCCGGGCGACGAGCGCCGAAGCCTTCGCGCCACCGGGTTCAAACAGGCTGCCGACACGCCCCTGTTCGCGCTGTGTCCTTTGCCAGGCACCTCCGTAGGCGGGATATGACAAATCCTCGCAATCGGCGCATATCCGGCACCCGCCGAGAGGAAGCATGCCCGCGCAGAGGAGTGTCAGCGCGATCCATCGCCAGAGGTTCCGTGAAACAGGGTTTGCCTTGTGCATGACTCGAATTCCCGACCAGATACCAGGCAGCGCAATAAAAAACCGATGACCCACGAGCGGTCATCGGTTTGTATCGGTTAGGAAAGCTGGAAGCTTGAGCGAAGCTTTGACGATTACAGATTACGAATCGCCATGGACTCTCGCAGATCGTCGTTGGATATCACCAACTGGGCCAGATCCTGCCACTGAGAATCGCAGTCGTTGACAGTTTCACACAACAATTCGGCGTCATCCCAATCGGACTCGTCCTCGACGGCGAACCGGAGATCGTGCCGGTCCAGTGCTGTAGGGACCGGAATGAATTTCAAGTGGTAGGCTCCGGGAGCATTCTCGAGCCAGGAAGCAATTGAACCGCTGTCGTCCGAGGGCAACCGGTCGGCGTTGCGGCGGAGTCGACGAAGCGTATCGGCATGGCATGCCTCACCAGCCAACCCAAGGTGATCCATCCGTCGCCAATCACCCTCGTCCGAGGCATAGCCGACGTAATCGCATTCAGTCGTCTTGATCGCCTTTGCAACCAATTGGTCGACCAACGTTGCATCGATGAAGGGCCGATTGGCTGGTAACGAAACCACCCAATCCGCTTCGCTGACATCGGCCGCGGCACACAGCCGCTCGCAAACGTGCGAAGTAGGCAAGTTCATCGACTTGACGCCTGCGATTCCCGACGTCAACAGCGACGCGGGTACGTTCGATCCGACAATGAAGACCTGATCAATCAGAGCACATTCACTCAGCCGGCGAGCCATGCGAATGATCAGGGGTTGGCCCCCCAGTTTTCTCTGCGCGAAACGGGCCGCCTTGGATTGAACTTCGGGACGCGAAAAATCGCCGAGATCGATCACGGCGATTGCATGAAAAGTCGAAGCCATCGCTTTCTCCTGCAAAGGACACGTCTCCTACTTAGAGATCCGACTTAAGCTCCTTCGAGACGTGTTGCGACATTATTGCGCCTCATCTGCCCTACGGTCCAGCGGAATGTCAAAAAACAAATCAAAGTTTTTCATGAATTCGCCTCGGTCTCTCTTTCAACACGACCGCAAAAAATGTGAAAAGCGAACCTGCTAAAGGCTGAGTCGAATGCAATGGCGAACGGATTCGCCCACAGCGGCCCGGTTCTCGAAAAGGAGTTCAAAAGTGCCCGACCTTGCTCAAATCGCCCTTTTTCTAAATGCTATCATTCTGCCGTTGGTAGGTGGTTTCACCCTGTTATTCGCGAAGTTCACGCAAGGTGAAGGCGCTCGCTGGGCGGAACGTCAGTTCTTTGGTGTCCTGCTGGTGATCACGCTCGTGACGTTGCGGACGGTGATCAATTGCGAAGAGGTCTGGCTCGTTCACACCACAACACTTGGTACCTTGATCGTTGCTTCGCTTGTGATTCCGGGCCACGGCACCTCGGTCGCGATCTAGTTTTCAAACAATTCTCCGCTTATGCCTGACGCCGATCGCGAAAACCAACTGTCCTCTGTCCCGACGGTGGAAGTGGTTCCGGGGGGGCGGGTCGAGGGTGTTATCCGGCCGCCGGGAAGCAAAAGCCTTACCAATCGCGCACTCCTGTGCGCGGCATTCGCCCCGGGTGTTTCACGGCTCACCGGAGCTTTGCGAAGTGAAGATACCGAAGTGATGCTCGATGCCCTGGACGCGATTGGCGTTGGTGTCGAAGCCGGCGACGGCGGAGAAAGTCTGCGAGTTGAGGGCCGGATTCGCCCGGTCGATCCAGGAAGTGAAAAACCGATCGAGTTGTTCGTTGCCAACAGCGGTACGACGATTCGATTCCTCACCGCCGCACTTTCCGCAGCCGGCGGCCACTACTTGCTGCGGGGCGTCGAGCGGATGCACCAGCGCCCGATCGCAGATCTGACCGACGCGATCCGTCCGGTGTTGGCGGGCGCCATCGAAACCATTTCATCGGGCGGTTGCCCGCCTGTGAGAATTGATTCCAGCGGTTGGAGGGGTGACACGATCGAGGTCGCCGGTTCGGTCAGCAGCCAATACCTGAGCGGATTGATGATGGCCGCACCGATTTCGAGCTCGGCCCGCCGCGGTGATCGATCGTCGACGCGAATAGTCGTCCTTGGCGAATTGGTGTCGCGCCCGTATGTCGACATGACCGCCGCCGTGATGCGATCATTCGGTGCCGAAGTAACCCTGGTGACCGACAATCTCGACGAGAACCAATCGATTGCCGTCGAAATCGGCGAGGCGACTTTTCAACCGATTGAGTATGCGATTGAACCCGATGCTTCGGCCGCAAGTTACTTTTGGGCGGCTGCCGCGATCAGCGGCGGACGTGTGCGAGTCGCCGGACTCACTCGCGGCGCGCTGCAAGGAGATGTTCAGTTCTGTGAAGTACTGGAACAGATGGGATGTGCGGTCGATTACGGAGCCGAAGAGACGACCGTCAAAGGAGGGCATCTTCGCGGTGTGGACGTCGACATGAATCACATCAGCGATACGGTGCAAACGATTGCGGTTGTGGCACTTTTCGCCGACGGCCCGACGCGTGTTCGTGGTGTCGCCCACAACCGATTCAAGGAGACCGACCGCATCGGCGACCTTGCCTGTGAGCTGCGAAAACTCGGTGCCGAGGTCGACGAGCATGACGACGGCATGACGATCACACCGCCCCGCGACAGAACGCGGTTACACGGCGCGACGTTGGAAACCTATCACGATCACCGTATGGCGATGAGTCTATCATTGGCCGGGCTACGGATCACCGGCGTCAAAATCAAGAATCCCGCCTGCACGTCGAAGACCTATCCTGAATTTTTTGCCGACCTCGAACAATTGATCGGGCGGGCCCATCGCTGGGCCAGTTAAGAAACCTTCAACCAGCCGCCGTTGAAGTCGGCCTCTCGTGTTAGAACGTGTTTTAAAAAGGGGGCCGACCCTCTGCTGCCGGACGGAAAGGGTCAGACCCCTTTTTAAACCAGTTCCTGGCGGCGACGTTAGAATAGATCATGCATGAACGTTGAACGAAAAGCTCGCATCGCGAACGGCGCACTCGTATTGGCCAGCAGCGTCTTGGCCATGACGGTCGACCAGCGCTTCGTCTGGATCACACTTTTAATGGGCGTGAGCCTGATTTTCTCGGGCGCAGTTGACTTCTGTGGCTTCGCCGTGATTTTCCGCCGCCTGGGAAGCGGACCCCGAAGCTGATCGGCGAGTGTGTTTCGTCGTAAGTGATTCTCTCGGCTGGCTTCGAGCTCCTATCCAACAGAACCTTGACGCTGCGCAGCTCAGGTGTAGTTGGGCGTGGGCGGTCGATAGTCGCTGAGGTTGATTGTTTGAAACCATTTGATGGTGTGCTCGAGGCCTTCGGCGAGCGGAATTTTCGGTTCCCAGCCAAGCTGCTCTTTCGCCAGCGTGATATCGGGGCGTCGACGTGTCGGATCATCGTCGGGAAGGGGACGCTCGACAAGCTTGCTTTTGGACCCTGATAACTCGATTACCTTTTCGGCCAATTCGCGAATCGTGAATTCGACCGGGTTGCCGATATTCACTGGACCGATGAAGCCCTTGTCGTTATTCATCATGTCGATGATCACGTTGATCAGGTCATCGCGGTAGCAGAACGAGCGTGTCTGAGTGCCGTCACCGAAGATCGTGATGTCCTGGTGGTCGAGCGCCTGGCGTATGAAATTTGAAACGACCCGTCCGTCGAACGGATGCATGCGAGGCCCGTAAGTATTGAAAATCCGCACGATCCGGACGTCGACGTTGTTGCTGCGGTGGTAATCCATGAACAACGTCTCGGCGACTCGTTTTCCTTCGTCGTAACAGGCACGGATCCCGACCGGATTGACGCTGCCGCGATAACTTTCCACTTGCGGATGAACTTCGGGATCTCCGTACACTTCGCTGGTGCTCGCCTGCAGAATCCGGGCTCCGCAGCGCTTTGCGGTGCCCAGCATATTGATCGAGCCCATGACGCTCGTCTTGATCGTCTTGATCGGATTGAATTGGTAGTGTCCTGGCGCCGCCGGGCAGGCCATGTTGTAGATCTGGTCAACTTCCAGAAAGATCGGCAGCGTGACGTCATGCCGAATCAATTCGAAATTCGGTTTCTCGAGAAGATGGGCGACATTTGATTTCTGACTCGTGAAAAAATTGTCGAGGCAAATCACGTCGTGCCCCATTTCCACGAGACGTTCGCAAAGATGCGAGCCAAGGAAGCCGGCACCGCCGGTTACAAGAATTCGTTGGATCATCCGCATCATCTCTCGGTCGAAAATCGATTTGAATCGATCGCTAAGGCTAGTCGAAGATCCCGGGAATACAAACCGGTGAGGTTCGTAAGGAGACAGAACTACGCCGAATCGGTCAGCACTTGATTGTCGATCAATCGCGTCTGACCCACGTGGGCGGCGATCAGGGCGACCGCACGCCGATCAAGTTGTCGGATCGGCTCGAGCGTCTCAGCATCCACCACAACCGCATAATCGATTTTGTCGACACCGCGAGTGTCAACGCGGTGAGCGTCCACATCCCGGGTATCAGCGGCCCCAGCTGGGTTCAATGTTTCTCGCATCATCGACTCGAGGTTGTCGATCTCGCGCTCGCCGCCCAGAACGGCTGCTTCGGTTTTCGCGAGTGCGGCCCGGATTAACAATGCCCGCTCACGTTCAGCCTGGTCGAGATAGCGATTGCGGCTGCTGAGTGCCAATCCGTCCACTTCGCGAATCGTATCGCCCGGAATGATTTCGATCGCCAGCCCCAGATCGCGAGTCATTGCTTCAATGACTTTCAGTTGCTGGTAATCCTTTCGTCCGAAAAACGCGTGTGTTGCCGGCACGGCGTGAAATAGTTTCAGGACCACGGTCGCCACACCGCGAAAATGTCCGGGGCGACAGACGCCCTCGAGCGGCTCGGCGACCGACGGAGGTTGGACAAACGTGCTGAAACCCTCCGGGTACATTGCATTGCTCTCGGGTGTAAAGACGGCGGCTACACCTTCGGCCCCGAGCAGTTCAAGGTCCCGTTCCAGGGTCCTCGGGTATTTTTCCAGATCCTCGTTTGGACCAAACTGTGTTGGGTTGACGAAGATCGTTGCGATCGTGGCGTCACAACGGTCGCGGCTCATCTGAACGAGCGACAAGTGTCCTGCGTGCAAGGCGCCCATCGTCGGCACCAATCCAACGCTTCGCCGCCCCGGCGCCAACGACGACACGTACTGCCTCGCCTCGCCGGGCGTTCG
>JAHELS010000322.1 GCA_024644085.1 Rhodopirellula sp. | reverse complement strand
TGCCGGTTCCCCATGTCGCGATCGTTGGCCGCCCCAACGTTGGCAAAAGCAGCCTGTTCAATTGGCTGGCTCGCCGACGGTTGGCCATTGTTGACGACCAGGCCGGTGTCACGCGCGACCGAATGACCACTCTGATCGAAACGCAGGATCGTTTTTTCGAGTTGGTCGACACCGGCGGCATGGGCATTGAAGACGAAGACAATCTTACGGCCGACGTGCGGAACCAGATTGAAATGGCGATCAACTCCGCCGACGTCATTCTGTTAGTCGTCGACGTGCAAACCGGATTGATGCCGTTGGATGAAGAAGTCGCTGAGAGGCTGCGCGGCGTGCAGCGTCCGGTGATCCTGGTTGCCAACAAAGCGGACCAGTCGCATCACGACCTCCAGGCGGAAGAATTCCACCGCCTGGGCCGGGGCCATTTGATCTGTGTCAGCACAACCCAGAACCGTCACCGTGACGACCTGCTGAACTTGATCGTCGACCGCTTGCCCGAGCCCGACCAGGAAACGGTCGAGACGCCACGGATGAAGGTCACGATCGTCGGCCGCCGCAATGTCGGCAAGAGTACTTTCGTCAATACGCTCGCGAAGACGGACCGAATGATTGTCAGCGAAGTCCCGGGGACGACTCGTGACAGCGTCGATGTCCATTTCGAGCTCGACGGCCAGACCTTCATCGCGATCGACACGCCGGGTTTGCGGAAGCGAAAGAGCCAGCGAACGGACCTCGAATTTTACGGCATGCACCGTGCCCAACGGAGTATTCGCAGAGCCGATGTCGTGCTGATGTTCTTCGATGCCAACGAGACAATCAGCAAAGTCGACAAGCAGTTGATGGGCTACGTTATCGACAACTACAAACCGTGCATCTTCGTTGTCAACAAGTGGGACCAGATGCACGGAGTTGTATCGACCGACCGTTGGGTGCGTTACGTTCGAAACACCTTTCCGACGCTGGCGTACGCACCGATTGCATTCATCACCGGAGAAACGGGCAAAAATGTCAAAGCGTTGCTGAACCATTCCACGATGTTGTTCAAGCAATCACGCGAGCGCGTGTCCACCGGTGTGCTCAATCGAATCGTCCACGCAGCGGTCGAAGCACACTACCCGCCGCTGCACCAGAACCGGCGTCCAAAGATTTTTTACGCCACGCAGGTCTCGTCCGAACCGCCGACGATTGTGTTGATGTGCAGCGACCCCAAAGCATTCGGCAAGGACTATCGGCGGTACCTGCTCGGAGTGCTACGCGATCACCTACCTTATGGCGAAGTCCCAATCAAGCTGTACCTGCACAAACGGCATCGCAACGAAGAAATCCCCAAAGCGTAGCCGGACAGATCGGCCACGGCCGCTCGACACTCTCCAACATCGTCGGCATGACGTTCTGTTTTGGAACCACTCGTGGGCCTATCACGCTTGTACTGGGCCTGCGTTGGCCACTTTCCGCAAAGTCATCGTTTTTCATGATGAACTCCCGAATTTCAGGTAACGCTTTTGTTTCTCGCGCATTGATACTGGCAGAATGACCGATCACCAACACAATCACGACGATTTGGTGAATGATCTGGTGTGCTCGGCAAAGACTGATCGCGAGGCGTTTGGTCGATTGTTTGACCAGTTCTATTCGCCGATCTTCGCGTACTGCTCGCGCCGGCTCGTCGTGCGTGCTATGGCAGAAGATGTCACGTCGGAAGTGTTTCTCACGGTGGCTCGTAACATTCCTCAGTTCCCTGGCACGACAAGTGTGGACTTCCGTCGATGGCTTTTTCGAATCGCAACCAACGAAATCAATGCCAATCTGCGGCAGTCGATTCGTCGCCGCGAATTGTTGGAAGCCGCCGTCGAATTGGGCCAAATCAACTCGTTGGTTTCTTCCTCGGTGTTGGAAGTCGACTGGCCTGTCGCGTGGGAAACCGTTTACCGCGAACTTCACGAACTGTCCGACCGCGAACAGGAACTTATTTCTCTAAAGTTCTTCGTAGGACTCAAACACGACCAGATTTCCGAAATCATGGACATGAAGACTGGAGCGATCCGTGTTGCGATCAGCCGCGCACTCAGCAAGCTCCGCGACCGCCTCCGTTTGAATCAGGTTCACCATTCGTCACCCACGACAGATGGAGATCGAAAATGAATGACACTGAAAACCAATGGGAAAACTTGTTCGCGCAATTACCGCTCGATTCTGCCGCGCGAGACGAATACCAGAAGCAACTCAAAACGCAAGTACTAAATGCTTTTGACCGTTCTCAGCAGCAGCCTCATGCCAGACTCAAACGCACAAGACAACTATTCATGAAATCCAAACTGGTTCAATTTACCGCCGCCGCGGCCGTGATAGCAGCGATCATCACCGTCTTTCAATTCGGAGACAACCGAGCATACGCACTGGAAACGCTGGTCGCCCGCATCGTGGATGCGAAATCTGCACGCTGGGAATCGGTGCTGGACATCGGGGAATTTGGCCAGCGAAAAGTCAAGACAACCGTGATTCCCGGACACACTCGACAAGAGAACGAGGATGGATCGATCACGATCTTTGACTGGAAAGCGGGAAAGGCGTTGAGTCTGTCGCCGAAGACCAAAGTGGCTTTGCAAATGAATATTGGCGAAGACACGAAGGATTTCGATGGCGGAAACACTTTTGAAATGTTGCGCGGCACGCTCGCAAGCCATCTTGATTCCGGCAAACTCAAGAACGCGAAACCTGCAGAAAAGAAAACCGTCGCGGGCCGCGAACTCGTTGGGTTTAGAATCGATAAAGACTTGATGATCTGGGCAGCAGACGGCAGAACGCTGCCGCTGGAGATAGAATTCACCATCTCCCAAGACATGAAAGTCCACATGCAGAATTACGAATCTAATTTCCCAGTCGAGCAGTCGTTGTTTAGTCTCGACATTCCCGAAGGCTATACGACGACGCAGATCAATTTGCCGACAAACGCGCCGAACGAAACGGAATTCATCAACACGCTGCGTTTATATTGTGAATCGAGTAACGGCACGTTCCCGCCTGGTCTCGATATCGCGTCGACTGCAAAGGCGACGGCCAAGATTCAGATGCACTTGTTAAAGAATATGAAGCTCGGCGAAGACGGCGCGACCGGTGCACAGATTGAAGAACTCACGAACAAAGTAATGGGATTCACATTCGTCACGACATTGTCTGTCAGAAGCGACGCTGACGCACATTACGCGGGAGCCAACGTCAAACTGGGCACGGATGACCGGCCGATCTTTTGGTACAAGCCGGTCGGCTCAGAAAAATTCCGCGTGATCCTTGCGGACTTGACTGTGAAAGAACAGGAAATTGCACCGACGGTTGAGAGCGCCGTCCAACTGTCTCGATAGTCGATATCGATCTTTCGAAGATTGATCGACCAATGAAAGGACGAGAGCCACGAAACACGTTCTTCGAATCATCACAAGTCTTGCGCGGTCGAGTTGGTCGTTGCACCACTTCCACGCATTCTAGCATCGGCCGGCACGGGCGTTCGCTTCACACAGCCGCGCAGGAAGGCGTCATGTTGAAAAGCGATTGCATGTGTCGATACCAATTGCTTTGAAAACGCTCTCCGGGATCCTGGGTGAGCTTATGCTCGAGGAACGCGGACATCTGCGGGTAAGCAGTCGCGACCTGATCGCGCGTCGCGAATGCGTGGTACGTCAAGTAGAAGCTGCCGTTCATTTCCAGTGCCACGTCGTACAGTTTTCGAAAAGCATTCGCCGTCCGCTCGCGCCCCGACACGGATTCGGGCGTCAGCAGGTTGAATATCACGCATGCGTAGTCCTGCTTTGCCCAAGGCAAGAAGGACTCGTTGTCCTCGCGAATCAACCTCAGCGTGCCATAGGTTAATGGCGCCCCGCAGCGGCGCAACACCGCGGCTGCACGTTGCAGAAAACGATGCAGATCGGGTTGCGGAACGTAGAGTTCAGAAATCACTTCCGAACCTTGCGCCTGCGCCGGCAGATCAGCAAGCCGGTCGTGGTAACGCGGCACATAGGTGCTCAATTGATGCGTGTCGGAGTCGTAAATCTGTCCGCTGGTTGATTGGTAAAAGCGGACGTATTGTCGATAGGCTTCGCTGCGATCGGTGCGTGCCAATTTTAGCAGAGCCAACCACTTATCCTCGGAAAAGTAGATTTGCCCTTCAGGGATGGGTGTCTCATCATCAACCACACGGTAGCGTGAAAAGATTCCCCGATGCAGAAAGTCATCGGATTGGTGATCGATGGCAAACTGAAAATCGCCATACAGGGCACCGCACGCGGACTCTTCGTGGAACCGATCGATGATTACATCGGACGTCTCCACATCAACGCACCTTTGGACTCGGCGGCGCGGTGCAAGCCGGAGAGTGACGTCATGGATGACGCCGAACAGCCCATAGCCGCCGATGACAAGTCGAAAGAGATCGGAGTTTTCCGTTCGAGAACACGGAACGATTTCTCCTTCGCCGTTGACCAGCGTGAATGATTCCACATCGTCGATAAAGGGTCGCATGTTGAGGCCGCGTCCGTGTGCGTTGGCCGACAGTGCGCCCCCCAGGGTCAAGTCCGACGCGCCAGTCTGCTTTTGGCGAATCCCCCATCGCGGCTGTTGGGCCGTGTTGAGTTTGCGAATTCCATCGATCAGCTCGGGCCACTGAATTCCCGCGTGCGCGCGCACCAACCCGCGTCTGGAATCGAATTCGAGAACTTCGTCCATCGCCCTGGTATCGAGATGCAATGTGTCCGAACCGAATTGCTGGCCGCCCATCGCATGTCGTCCACCACCAATGGAAATGGGGGCGTCGCCTGATTCGACGATTAGATGTTGCAGCTCGTCGAGACTCGTCGGCACACGGATCTGTCGCACGAATGTCGGATTGAGCCGGCTGTGGATGTCATTCAACAGGATGGACATGCGGGAATCCCCGTCGAGGTACAGGATCGCGGCGGTCTCGCCGGGCGAGACTGTAAAATGTGGCGATGCAATGGACTAAGATCTCCGGTGCCCGCGGCGGGTAACGCAAGGCGCGGTTTTCCCAAGAATCTCCAATTTCACTCCGAGTTGATTCATGACTTCTCACGGATTCCCCGCGATTCACAAAGCGGTCGCGGCGATGGCGATTGCATTTCTCCCCGTTTTTTCCGCCGTCATTTGCGCCGCAGACAGGCCAAACATCGTGCTGGTGATGGCCGATGACCAGGGCTGGGGCGACATGGCCTACAACGGCCACGAGGTGGTGAAAACTCCGAATTTCGACAGCGCTGCCGCATCGGGTCTCCGTTTCGACCGCTTCTATGCAGCCGCCCCCGTGTGCTCGCCGACGCGGGCAAGTGTGATGACCGGACGCCACCCCAATCGAATGGGCGTTTTCAAGTGGGGTTATCCAATGCGGCCTCAGGAAACAACGCTCGCCGAAGCTTTGAAAACCGTCGGTTATGCGACCGCCCACTTCGGCAAATGGCATCTCGGCTCAGTCCGCAACGACAGCCCCGCGAGCCCTGGAAAAAACGGTTTCGATCATTGGCTGAGCGCCCCAAATTTCTACGACAACGATCCTGTCCTCTCCCGTCTTGGAACCGCCGTGAAGTTGCGCGGCGAAAGTTCGGTGGTGGCCGTCGACGCGGCGATCAAGTGGATCCGGGAAACCGCGAAAGCTGATGCTCCGTTTTTCGCCGTGGTCTGGTTCGGTTCGCCGCACAGTCCCCACCGGGCACTCGAGCAAGATCTGAAGCACTATTCCGATGCGCCAAAAGCGGCACAACACTTTCTTGGTGAAATCACCGGCATGGACCGCGCC
>JAHELS010000321.1 GCA_024644085.1 Rhodopirellula sp. | reverse complement strand
CCTATTACATCGCCACCGATGGTGTTGACACGAACAATGGTTCGCTTGAGCAACCGTTCGCGTCGATCATGCGCGCTCAGGAAGCCGCCGAGCCAGGCGACACGATTTACATTCGAGGTGGCACGTATCGAATTCTGGAATCTCAAATCGCGTCGAAACGACGGATATGGGCGCACGTGATCCAATTGAATAAAAGCGGCTCGTGGGACAAGCGAATCAACTATTGGGCATACGAAGACGAACACCCTGTGTTTGACTTCTCAAATGTCAAGCCACATCGAATGCGAGTCCACGCTTTTTCCGTTTCTGGGTCGTGGTTGCACCTGCGTGGAATCGAAGTTGTTGGCGTGCAAGTCACGATACCAACACATACGCAGTCGATCTGCTTTGCCAATGACGGCAGTCACAACATCTATGAACGACTGAGCATGCACGATGGAATGGCGATCGGAATTTACAGCTTGCGTGGAAGCGACAACCTGTTTCTGAACTGTGACGCTTATCGCAACCATGACTCGTTTTCGGAGGGTGGTCGCGGAGGCAATACGGATGGCTTCGGTTGCCACCCGACCAACGGCGGGACCGGGAACGTCTTTCGCGGCTGTCGCGCATGGTTCAATAGCGATGACGGTTTTGATTGCATCAGCGCTTCCGAAGCCGTGACGTTTGAGAACTGCTGGGCTTTCAATAACGGCTACTCCAGCGATTTCAAGAGTCTTGGCGATGGCAATGGTTTCAAGGCGGGCGGATACGGATCACTGCGTCCGAGTCGATTGCCCGAGCCGATCCCACGTCACGTCGTTAAAGACTGTATCGCTGCGCACAATAAGAGCAGCGGATTCTACGCGAATCATCACATCGGTGGCTGCGATTGGCTGGGCAACTCGGCCTACCGAAACGGAACGAATTTCAACATGCTCGGTCGCGAGAGTGACAACGTCACCGACGTTCCCGGGTATGGGCACGTCTTGCGAGACAACATCAGCTACCGCAGTCGACGATTGGTTGGCAATCTGAATCGCCAGCGAAGCGAAGTCACCAACAACTCGTTTGATTTCGATGTTCCACTGACCGATTCCGATTTCATCAGCCTGGACGAAAGTCAACTGACTCAGGCCCGGCAGCCCGACGGTAATTTGCCTGAGATCACGTTCCTGCGTTTGAAAACAGATGAGAAGTCCTTCGGCAAGAAGAACGCTGCTCAAGTTGAAGCGTTCGACTTGCAGCTGACCGATCAACACTACAACGACAAGCTCGGCTACGGACTTGAACCGGACAACCTTACGATCGCAACCAAAGGTGGCGCCTGGGCAAGCGACAAGCCGTCTTGCTTTTCCACGAAAGTCGCCGAGGGCTTGGTATTGGGACCGGTTCCGACCGGCCTATAGAATCTCCGTGGCCGGTAGGAACCGGCCCCGCATCCATCAAGATCGAACACGCCCAATGCCCACCGTTCTTTTCACGCCCGAAGAATTGCTGCACGCCGAAGCGGAGCACACGGAGACCTTGAAAGCGGCTGGCTTCGACGTCGTCTACCCAAAGAACTCGCAGTTTACCCGCGGCAATTGCGGCGAAGAAGAAAGTGTTGACGAGTTAAGCGTTGCCGATGCGGTGATCGCTGGCTCAGAACATATCACCGCCAGCATGCTTGAGCGATTACCGCGTCTGCGCGTGATCGCGCGCAGTGGCGTTGGCTACGACCGTGTTGATGTGCCAGCGGCGACTTCGAAGGGTATCGTCGTCACAATTACTCCCACAGCGGTCCACGAAGCGGCAGCGGAACATTCGCTGGCGTTATTGTTGGCCGTTTCCAAGCAGATCGTCGTTCGCGATTCCGCCACGCGAAACGGTGGTTGGCCGCGTGATCTGGTTGAACCTGTCCGCCGCAAGACGCTTGGCATTCTGGGGCTGGGTCGCATCGGACGAACGATGGCGATTCGATCGGCTGCGCTCGGCATGAAAATCATCGCATGCGACGTGGCCGCTGACGAATCGTTCGCTAGTGCGAACCAAATCCAACTCGTGGATTTCGACACACTCATTGAGCAGTGCGATGTGCTGAGTATTCATTGCCCAGTGACCGATGTGACGCGTGGGATCATTAACGCCGATGTGCTCCAACGCATGAAGCCGACTGCGATCATCATCAATACGGCACGGGGTGCCGTCATCAACGAGTCTGATTTAGTTACGGCGCTGCGCGAGGGGAGCATCAAGGGAGCAGGGCTGGACGTTTACGACGTCGAGCCGCCCGATCGAGACAATCCTTTGTTTCAACTAGGCAATGTAGTTGTGTCTCCACACGCGGCAAGCGGCGATTGGTTGGCGATGCAGGACATGGCAACCGAAGCGGCCAATTGCATCGTGCGACTTCACCAAGGCAACTGGCCTGCCAACGCGGTGATCAACAATCAGCTGCGTGAAACGTGGAGTTGGTGATCGGTGCTCCGGGTGCAAAGATGGAGCCAGCGTCGCCAAGGTCGCGTAGCGTTTACCGTACTTCGTATGCGGTGAGCGATTGTTGGTCGCGGATATAGAGCCGTCCTCCGGCGACGACTGGGTGCGCCCAACTGGGCCGGCCGTGTCCGTCGAACTTGATTCGGCCGTGCTCCCGGTACTCTTTGGGTGTTGCTTCAACCAAGGCCAATTCATGATTTTCACTTAGCACGTACAACATGCCGTCGGCTGCGACCAACGATCCTTTGCCAACGCAACGATCTTGCCAGGCGATGTCACCGGTTAAGAAGTTGATGCAGGTCAGCGTTCCGGCGCCATTGGTGTACATGTAATCGCCGATCTTCACGATGCCGCCGTGGTGAATCCCCATCTTCTTTTCAAAGTAGACTTCGCTAGCCGATTGCGAATTGCCAGAAGTCGTGATCTTGGCCAAACCTCCTCCGGTGCCGTAGGCGCTTGCCACGAACACGTGATCTTGATCGACGATTGGTGTGCAGCAATTGGCAGTGCCGTTGTTGGCGCCCCTGTATTGCCACAACAGTCGACCGTCTTCCAACGCGACTCCGAACGCACTTTGGTTGGCGAACTGCACGATTTGCGGAATGCCTCCGATCGTGGCGACGATGGGTGAAGCGTAGTGCGCACGCTCGGTGTTCTCTTCACTTTGCCAAATGACGTTCCCAGTGAGCTTGTCGAGCGCCGCAACCGTTCCTTTTTCTCCGCCGGGTGTGACGATGACCCAGTCATTGACGATCAAGGGAGATTCAGAGTAGCCCCAGCCAGGACGTCCGCCGCCGAGGTCTTCGGTCATACTGACGTGCCAAATCGTTTCGCCTGTCTGCAAGTCCAGGCACGTTACATCACCATTGCCACCTTCGGCGTAAATGCGGTTCTCATCGATCGTCGGCGTGCCTCGCGGCCCGTCACCCATTCCGTTGCGGTAGCCGCCGTAAATTCCCTCGAGTTCTTTTTTGGTGAGTTGTCCGTCACCACCGGAAACGTTGGCCCGGTAATAAGCTGCAAATTCGTCTCGCGTGATGATTCCGTCCTTCCCTGCTTCGCGATTGGTGAAATACTCTACCACTTCTTCCTGGTCAAGCAGCTCGTCGCCTCGGTTGGTGTCGCTTGACCGTTGATCAGCGCGACCAAAAATGCGATCAAGATAGTTCTTGCGTGACTCTCTTCGATCGACTTTCCCGTCGCCGTTTTCGTCGGCCTCGCGGATCAATGCTGTTGCTCGGTTTTCGGCAATCTCGGCGGTTTTCGATTTGTCGTCGGTATCCATTCTTTGGAAGTGATCGCGCAACTGGCTGCCCGCTTCGGAGTGATTCAGTTGACCATCACTATCTTTGTCGAGCCCTGCGAAGACCATCCTGGCACGACCGGAGATATCGCTTTGGCCATCCAGGTCATGCTTATAAAAATCCCAGCCAAGTCGCGAAAGACCTTCGAGTTCATCGATCGTGCCGTCTTTGCTCTGGTCAATGTTGGCGAATTCTCGGTTCACACGATCGATCAGAGATTGCCTCATCGCTTCGGGCTGGACCGCCCAAACTCGTGAGCCATCTTTGGCGTTTATCGCGATGATATGTTCGACGCCATTTAAGTCGCCCATTGTCACAATCAAATCGCCACGGATCGCCACGGAACTGTAGCCGACGCCGACTTCGTCAATCTGCCACGCTATTCTTGGTCCGCCCTCTGGCCATTCCTTTAGCAATCCTTTGTCACCAGAAATGCCATCACGATTGGGGCCGCGCCACTGGGGAAAATCGCCAGGTCCGGCGGGTACTTGTGCAATGACGCTGGTCGACAACAACATGGTCAACAGCAACGAACAGTAAACGCAGTTAGAAAGACGATTCATGTTAGGTAACTTTCAGGATCGAAAGCGCGGGGGGAGCAAAAGTGGAGGTTGACCGATTTTCGGGGTGGCCGATGGGTGTGAGCCGGTAGATTTGCAGGACCGACTTCCAAATCTGTCCATCAACGGACAGGATGTCCGTTGTAATAAGAATCTAGGGTTCAGCCGAACTCTTAGCTCGACCCTCCGCATCCGCTAAACCAATTCTTCGATCGGCTTGCCGTCTTCGATCATATAGGTGGGGCGTCCAGCTTGGTTGGTGAACTGGATGCGGCGGTCGATTCCCATGACGTGAAAAACCGTTGCCATCAGATCCTGCGGTCGGATTGGGGTCGTCTTGGGCACATCAATCTTTTCTGCCGACTCGCCAACGACTTGACCCATCTTCAATCCGCCGCCGGCCATCGCCAATGTGCTGAGCGGCGCCCAGTGATCGCGACCGGCACCACCGTTGATTTTCGGT
The DNA here is from genome assembly GCA_024644085.1 of Rhodopirellula sp. Classification (GTDB taxonomy): domain Bacteria; phylum Planctomycetota; class Planctomycetia; order Pirellulales; family Pirellulaceae; genus Rubripirellula. Next base: position 1,020 of record JAHELS010000321.1, on the reverse strand, counting down.
GTGCGTCCGAATTCACCACTGATCACCAGCAACGTATTGTCCAACTGTCCTCGTTGATCGAGATCTTCGACCAATGCTGCGACAGCTCGATCGACTTCGGGACCGCGTTGATCCATCGCCGACTTGATATTGCCGTGCATGTCCCAGCCGCCGTAGTTGATCGAGACAAAACCGACCCCCGCTTCGGTCAAGCGACGCGCTTGCAGCATTTTTTCGCCCAGGCCTTTGCCGTAGCGATCGACCACTCGCGGATCTTCGTACTTCAGATCAAACGCTTGTTGCGATCGGCTGAGGATCAAATTGAACGCCTGCTCCTCAAAAGAATCCAAACCTTCCATCACACCGCTGCTGTCGACATCGCGGCGAATGTTGTCGATTCCCTTTAACAGTTCTCGCCGATTCCCCAATCGGTTTTGGTCGACTTGCAATGCCATGTTGCGGCGTGCTTCACCGCTGGGATCAAACGGGCCGTAAGCGGTTCCCAGAAACGCCGGGCCATCTGCGTAGACGCCGTTGAGTCGTACGTACGTTGGCAAGCCAGTCACGGGATGATTCGTACCGCGAACCTTAGAGACCACCGACCCGATACTTGGTCGGATTGGAACCCCGCCGTTATCAGCAAGCCGATTGTCGTATCCGGTCATCACATAGTGCGTGCCGCCAGAGTGACCACTGTTGGTGTGCGCAAATGAGCGCACGAAAGCCATTTTGTCGGCGACCTTTGCCATCCGTTCAAAGTTACCGCCCAAAGTCACGCCGGTCAGATTCGTTTTGACTTCGCCGGTGACGCTGCGGTACTCCGCGGGCGCGGTCATCTTTGGGTCGAATGTTTCGACGTGAGTTGGGCCGCCGCTAAGCCATAGCCAGATGACCGACTTTTCAAATTGCCGCGACATTGAATCGCTGTTGGCTTGAGCCCACATCGCGTCAGCTAACGTCAGCCCGCCGAATCCCAACGCACCGACTCGCATGAAGTCGCGACGTGAAGTTCCTTCACAATTCCTTCGCGTTTGTCCAAAG
>JAHELS010000320.1 GCA_024644085.1 Rhodopirellula sp. | reverse complement strand
AGGTTTGGTCGCGGCGGTCGTGATCAGGCAGCCAAGACCCCGACCGGATTCTGACTCGGTCCGCGACCGTGCGAATCCCGACCCCCGACGATCGCACGTCGCCTCGACCTCGTCCACCTCGTCGACCTCCGGGGGCGGTCGGCACCCCCGGGGGCCGCGAGCCGGCACCCGGGGGCCGGGAGGGGAAAGTTAGTCCGTAGGGCCGAGTCGAGAAAAAGGCCATTTCCGGGCTTGCCGGGTACCGCGAATCGTGAAACTGTCTGATTGGCAGCAAATGAGGGGAAATTTGCCGATTGTGAAGCCGGTGGAGCGTCTCTGAGGGTCAAAAAACGCCCTTTGTCAAGCCGTATTTGCTTGACGCGCCAAAATTTTGACCTAGAGTTGAAGGTGTCTGGAAAAGCGAATACCTACGGACAGCGTTCGCAGGCATGACCGGTCTACGTAGCGGTGAGACGGGATTGAGCAGATCCCGGGTAAGGCATCGGGACTGTAGGCACGCACGATCAATTGACTTTGGGCCGGTTAGGAAAGGACTGGAACATGCTCGTTTTATCACGAAAAAAGAACGAAAGCATCGTCATCAACAACGATATCAAGATCGTTGTGGTGGAGATTCGTGGGGATAAAGTACGCCTCGGCGTGGAAGCTCCGCGAGAAGTTCCGGTCCATCGCCGGGAAGTCTACGATGCGATCCAGCGAAGTTTGGAATCCGGAGACGCTGCCGTCGAATCCTGAGCGTTGGTCGGGTCTCGAACTGGATACGGTTTTTGGCGGATCTCTTCTTCTTTGACGATTCTTCTCTCCGGTGCCATTCTCTCCACGCGACAACCCGCGCCACTGGGCTCAAGGTCTTTCACGGCGCTAACGGTCCTTCAACGCACCGCTCGGGCCCTCAGCGATGATCTTCGGGAGGGTGAACCCTTGACGCATCCGTATCGTCTTGGGTAAAAACCCGCCTTGCCGATGCGATGAACGAGCAACCGCTTTTCATTGGGTCATCGGCGCCTTCACCAGGCCCCTTCGTCTAGCGGTCTAGGACACCGCCCTTTCACGGCGGTAACACGGGTTCGAGTCCCGTAGGGGTCACTGGAATAGAAAGACCCAGTGTTTCAGACACCGTCTGATTCACTGGGTTTTTTTTGCGCATCCAACGATGGACCGGACGAGCCGACTCGGGTGACCTCATCTCGGATAATATGTTCGCATTGTCCCCCATCGCTGACTTTTCCGCCAAAGACACATTCGATGACGTTTCCCAACGGCTCTTTCCTCCCCACACGTTTTCTTTTCCTGCTCGCGATTTACTTCCTGCTGGCCGGTTCGGGCACGCTTCCAGCTCAGCAGGACGCAACCACCAGCGGCAAGCAGTCGCCCGAGTCGCGACCTGCTGTGTTGGCACCGCCGCCGAATTTTGAAAACGTTTCTTACGGCCCGTGGGATCGCAATGTGTTGGATCTTTGGACCCCCGACGCCGACGCGCCGACCCCTTTGATCATTCACATCCATGGCGGCGGGTTTGTCGGTGGCAACAAGGAACAAGTGCGTCGAACCGATCAAGTCCGAAACGCGCTCGATCGAGGCATCGCCTTTGCCTCGATCCAGTACCGTTTTCGTTATCCCGATAACGGTGACACGTCGGATAATCAACGGACGGGCATCCAAAACATCCTGCGCGATTCGGCACGAGCCGTTCAGTTCCTGCGTCATCACGCCCAGCGGTACAACCTCGATCCGACGCGAGTCGCCTGTTACGGCGGATCGGCTGGCGCAGGAACCAGCATCTGGCTCGCTTTCCACGATGACTTGGCCGACCCTGATGCCGAAGACCCCGTGCTTCGCCAATCTTCGAGGATTTCCGCCGCGGGAATGCTCAACGGTCAATACACCTACGATCTGTCACAGTGGGACAGTGCGTTTGCTGATTACGGCGGCAACATGGCACGCACGCACGGCACCGGCGGCAAGCTCGAATTCCACAAGTTCTTTGGCGTCTCCGAAAACGACTACAACGATGCGACTGGTGCCGCGCTTCGCGCGGATGTCGACATGAAGTCACTTGTTTCGCCGGATGATCCACCGATCTTCATCCTGACGACCACCCCGAACCGGGCCTGCGTCAGCCGTGGGATCTACAACCATCATCCGCACCACGCGCGGTTGATCGAGCAAGAGTGCCGCGAGTGCGGGATCGAGGTGGTTTGCTTGCTGCCCAAACTCCGCCCCGCCGACGCTCAGGCGTTGAATCAAGATCCCGACCTGATGTTCGATTTCTTTGCAGAGCATCTTGTAACCAAGCCGCTACAGAATGCTGCAGCGACGAATCAAGCCGAAGCGGCAACATCCCGCACGATGGATCTCGAGGCCGCCACGCCGCTGCCGACGGCAGATCCCGCCACAGTCGGAATCGATCCCGAGAAACTGAGCGAAGTACGAACGACCATCGAGTCATTCGTTGATCAGGACCAGATCGCCGGTGCCGTGGTCGCGATTGCCCGCCGCGGTAGATTGGTCGCGTGGCATGCCTTCGGCATGCGCGACGTCGACGAGGCGACGCCGATGCAAACCGACAGCATCTTTCGGATCTATTCGATGACCAAACCGGTCGCCTCGGTGGCGGCGATGATTCTGGTCGAGCAAGGCAAGATCAAGCTTGATGATCCAGTTGCTCGGTACATTCCGGAATTCGCTGAGGCCCGCGTCTACGAGAGCAAAGAGGGGGATGAAATCGCGACGGAGCCGTTACAGCGAGCGGTCACTCTTCGCGACCTGCTGCGGCATACTTCGGGATTGACCTATGGGTTCCTCGGCAACTCGCCGGTCGACCAGATGTACCGCGAGGCGAACGTCCTATCGGAAGAGAATGATATCGATCAAATGTCTCGAAACGTCGCCGGGATTCCCCTGATGTGCCAACCCGGATCGGAGTTCAACTACGGCGTGTCGGTGGATGTGCTCGGACGCGTGATCGAAGTGGCATCGGGACAACCTCTCGACCTTTTCATGAAAGAACAGATTTTCGATCCTTTGGAGATGGAAGACACCGGATTCTTTGTTCCCAAGGACTCGCACGAGCGGTTCACATCGAACTATGCTCCCAGGCCAGGTGGCGGGCTGATGCGTATCGACGCGCCGGCGTCGAGCAAGTTCAGTGAGAAACCGAAATTGCTCTCCGGCGGCGGCGGACTTGTGTCGACGGCGAGCGACTACATGCGATTTGCACAGATGATTCTCAACGGTGGCGAACTCGATGGTGTGCGGATATTGAAGCCGGAAACGATCAAGGAAATGACGAAGAACCAACTGCCGAGATCGGCGTTTCCGGTCAAGGTCGGCGGGTCGACGATGGAGGGTGTCGGATTCGGCTTGGGATTTTCGGTCGTCGTCGACCCTGGCCGCTTAAACGTCGCCGGCGAATACGGATGGGATGGCATGGCCAGCACCCACTATTGGGCCTCGAAGGAGAAAGACATTGCGGTGGTCGTGCTAACCCAGCGCACGCCCTACACAGGCCAGGTCAAAGACGCGATCAAGCCCATCATTTATGGAGCGATCACCGACGGTGCGGCCGAGAAAGATCAGCGTCCTTCCCTGAGCCGATAGCCGAGAAAATCATCGAGTTCGGGTTCGGCTTCGATGGCTGCGACAGTCTTTTCGACGTCGTATTCCACGCGGCGAAACTCGACGCGCTCTTCGTCGTAGATCACGTAGCAACTCCGCGGGTCGCAGTCACGCGGTTGCCCGACACTCCCTACGTTGATCATCAACCGCTGGCTTCGGTCGGTGACGTCGTACCCGGCCCCAGTGTCGACGGGTCGTACGAATCGCAAATCAGCCGTGAAGACACCCGGCACATGGGTGTGTCCCTGGAAACAGAGATGCGAGACAAGCGAAAAGAGCTTTTCCATCTTCTTGATGTTCTGGGTATCTTCCGGAAAAACGTACTCGTTGGTCGGTCCGCGGGGCGACCCGTGTACCAACAAGATGTTTCCTTCGTCGATCATACGCGGTAATTGGCAGATGTACTGCATTCGCCGCCGGCTGGCGTCGGGACCGTCCGCGCCGCATTCGATTTGAGCCCTCGTCCAGAAGATCGCCTGCTCGGCGGCGACGTTAAATCCTTCGGGGTCGAACAGGGCACTGCTGTCGTGATTCCCAAGAATGCAACAGTCGAACGTCATTGCATGATCGAGACAGGCGCATGGGTCGGGGCCGTAACCGATCACATCGCCGAGGCACACGATTCGATCGACGTTTTGCCCTTTGATGTCTTCCAACACCGCTTCGAGGGCAACCAGATTGCCATGAATGTCGCTGATGATCGCAGTGCGTGTCACGATGCTCTATCACGCGGAAGGAGGAATCGCTCGGTCAACGCCCGTGTTTTAGACGATCACCGAGCGCATCGGACAGGTCGGGGATATCGTAAATCTTGTCCGCCGTCTTGTCGATGTCGTAGGGAACCCGGCGATAAGTCACGGTCCGCTTGTCCGAATCGAGGACAACGTAACAGGATTGATTGTTGTCGTCGCGCGGTTGACCAACACTGCCGACATTGACAAGCACCTTATCGCGGCCAAGTGCGTAGACGTGATCGCATTCGTCCGGCGAGATGAATTCACATTCGGTGGTGAAGACACCCGGCAAATGCGTGTGTCCCATGAAGCAGTACTGTTCGACCTTGCCGAACAGGATCTCCATTTTTCGTTGGTCGAAGACATATTCGGGGAAGACGTATTCGTTGGTGGGATCGCGCGGCGAACCGTGAACGAACTTGAATTCGCCTTCGTCGACTTGCCGCGGCAGCTCACCGAGAAAGTCCCACCGCTTGTTCACTTGGACTGGCGACCCCGGCCCGTTATCCAATTGGTCCCGGGTCCAGTAGATCGCTTGCAGCGCCATGGGGTTGAAACCGTCGGGGTCGAAGAGCGCCGCCTGGTCATGGTTACCGAGAATGGTGGCCTTGCACCGCTTCATCACCAGATCGAGGCATTCACAAGGATTTGGCCCATAGCCGATGATGTCCCCGAGACAATAGATATCGTCCACGCTAACTTCATTGATATCCTCCAGCACTGCCTGGAGTGCTTCGAGGTTGCCGTGGATGTCGCTGATCAGCGCTCGCTTCAAGGGTGATTCCTGGGCTGTGGTCGGTTCGCGTGGCCAGTCATGGCCTGGTAGAGACACGAGAATTGTAAGGGGAACTAAAAATTCACAGCAATCCCACGAATCCCGTGCCCCATCGGGTGGCTGTCGACTCCTTACAGGATACCTTGCATCTTGCGATCGAAACGACGTCGAGACTCGGTTCCATTGCTCTTTTCAAGGGTCTCAGTGCAATCAGACACACCAATCTTGACCCACAGCAGCGGACCGCAGCGTCACTGGCGCCCGAGCTCGATGCGACGCTGACATGGTGTCGCGAGCACGAATGTTGGCCAGAATTTGTCTCGGTCGCTGACGGCCCGGGGTCGTTCACCGGGCTTCGAGTCGGCGTGACGACTGCGAAAACGCTCGCCTACGCAGTCGATTTGCCCCTGATTGCAGTCGACTCGCTCGCTGCAATCGCCGCCGCCGCGATGGATGGCAATCCCGGTTGCGATTCCGTTTTGGTCGCCATTGACGCCTATCGCCAACAGTATTTCGCCGGGACATTTGTTCGATCCGATTTGTTGCCGTCGATCGATGCCGTTCCCCGCGACTGGACCGCCCATCGAGAATCGGTGCGCGTTTGGCCGGAGGCCGAGTGGGGCGACTTCTTGCGGGCGCTTCCGACCGACATCGCACTTGCCGGCGATGAAAAACCACTGCA
>JAHELS010000319.1 GCA_024644085.1 Rhodopirellula sp. | reverse complement strand
AGCCAATGAATAATCCGTTCTATGCCGCAAACGTCCCCGTCTGTCCCGGGCCGACGCAGTCGCGAATTGATCGACGAAGTTTCATGCGCTTCGGTCTGGCGGGCTTCGCGAGCCTGAGCTTGCCCGGTTTGATGCGATTGCGCGCCGAAAACCCCAGTTCAGATGGAGACGAAAAGACAGCTGTGATTCTAGTGTGGAAGCCGGGCGGTTGTTCGCACATCGACACGTATGACCCAAAGCCGCTGGCGCCGATCGAATACCGCGGTCCATTCGGAACGATTCCGACCAAAGTGCCCGGGATGCACTTCACGGAACTGTTGCCACGCCAAGCCTCCATCGCAGACAAGTTCACCATCGTGCGATCGATGAAGAACGGCGCGGCCGGACATCCCGCCGGCTCGATGCAGATGTTCTCAGGCGATTCGGATACTCGTGACAAGCCCAAACCTCGTCTGCCGGATTGGATGTCGGTGACGAACTACTTGCGATCGCAACAGGCGGACCGCGACAACCCATTGCCACGTTATGTCGGCGTCAGCCCCCCGACGACTTACAACGGACCTGCATATCTTGGCGATGCATACGGGCCTTTTTCCGTCACCGGTGATCCCAACTCGCCCGGCTTTTCCGTTCCCAACATTGGATTGTCCGATGCGACCGAGATCGAGCGGTTGGACCGCCGCGTGGCGCTGCGCAAGAACCTCGATTCGCTTCAACGTGCTTTCGACGTCCACGGCGAACTCGAAGCGCTGGACCAGTTCGAGACACAGGCATTGTCACTGTTGACCGATCCACGAACAAAGCAAGCGTTCGATCTAAGCAAGGAGGATCCACAAACGCGAGACCGCTACGGCCGTAACACGTGGGGCCAACAATTGTTGCTCGCGCGCCGGCTTGTCGAGGCGGGAGTCGAGGTGCTGACGACCAGCCTGCGCGGACCACTGTGCGGCCGTGTCAACAATTGGGACGACCACGCCGTCAACCATCACGTGTTTGACGCGTTGCGGTTCCGTGCCGACGTGTACGATCAGGCGGTCACGGCGCTGATCGAGGACATCTACGAGCGAGGACTCGACAAACGTGTGCTCGTCGTCGTGACCGGCGAATTCGGCCGCACGCCCAAGGTCAACTATCAACCCAGCACCGGCGCGGGCAACGCCAGTGCCGCAGCCGGCACGAAACAACCAGGGCGGGATCATTGGCCCCGTGCCTTCAGCAACCTTTGGGCCGGCGGAGGAATCGAAACCGGACGTTTCGTCGGAGCGACCGATCCTCGCGGCGAAGACGTCATCGAGCGCCGTTGCGGACCCGGCGACTTCCTGGCAACCATTTATCACCACCTCGGCATCGATTCATCCGAAGTGTTCATCCGTGACTTCAACGGGCGGCCGACGCCAATCGTTGATCACGGCAAACCGATTTCCGAGTTGACCGCCTGAAACCGCCGCGACCTCAACGTGACTCGCTGTCCCAATAGTCGTCAACCTCAAGCACGTCGATACTGGGGGGCAACGTCTCGAACGATCCCGCGTCGCGGATCGGCAGCGGCTTCGACCTGACCTTCGGCTCGTTGATCAGCGGAGCCGGAATGATTTCGGCTTCGTTCTGGTTCGACTCGAAGGTGGATGGATCACGCGAGGGTGTCGACGGCGACAAGTCGATCACCTTTTTGATCGAAGACTCTTCCGAATCATCGCTTCGGTCGCGGCGAGTGTTGAATTCAGGCGTCTCCGGCCCGCGATCCAGTGATTCGTTCAACACAAGGGCAAGCTGCCGATCGGCCCAGCGTCGCCAATCGGCACGCGTCTCAATCAGAATCAAATCCTGAAGCTGTGCGATCAACTCGGGACCCGTTTCGTCCAACCGGATTCGCAAACGAACGAGATTCCCGAGAAAGTTCGGATTCAAGGGATCCATCTCCACGGCCTGCCAATAAAGGTCCAACGCTTCGTGAACCTTGCCCGCCGCTTCCAACGTCAGGGCGAGGTTGTAATAAACAGCCGGGTCGTACGGCATCAACTCCATCGCCTGCTCGAACGCCGTCACGGCCTGGAACATGTTTCCCTGGTCATAGTGCAACAAGCCGAGATTGTTGTGTGCCGGACCGTACGCCTCGTCCGCTTCGACTGCCGCGATGAACTTGTCCCGCGCGCGATCGACGTCACCCTGTTGTAACGCGGAAACTCCAACCAACGTGAGCCGAGCCGCCTTGACCGGATCCTGGTTCGCCCGAACACGGATGATCGATTCTCCATCGTCCCTCAGCGCGGCGCAGCCAACACTCTGCACGACCACCGCGATGGCGATGAGGTAGCAGGCATTAACAGTTCGCTGGCGACATCTCATCCGTGAGTGGCGTCCCCGACATCGGAGTGTTGGCGCAATCGTACGTGTCCAGCCACCAGCCACAGCCGCAGCGGACATCCCAACCGACGGATTTCAGATCCCCGGTCGCTAACGGCTTTTCGGGGAAAAAATCATCTGGGTCAAGATCAGCTCAGTCGCCCATTTTTCCTGGGCGCCGCCATCTGACCCATTTTGTGGTTCAGTGAGAGTAATATCGCGGACCACGCTGCCGGTTTCTTCATCACGCAGCGCATCGCAGAATTGCAGGATCTGCGGCAAAGTGGCCGGCGCCAGCTCGATGGTGGTCGAGCGCAGCTCGAAATCGGACCGTTGGATCCGCTGAGGATCGAGTGGTTGCTCACGCAGCAGGCTCGACTGGGGCAATCCGGCCGCCTCCCGAGCCGACGCGATGCGGTTGGTGATCTCTGCGGGCGACTCAAGCTGCAACGCGGCAACTCGGGGTGCCCGCTTGAGTCGTTCGATCTCGGCGAGCTTCTCGGTAAACTCGGCGAGATCGGCGTGAGCCTGCTCAAGGCGTGCTGAGGCTGACTTCGCATCGAACACCGCGAAGACGGCGTAAAGTGCGAGCACGAGCACGGCGGAGGCGATGAGCACGCGTTGACGCGTATATCCCGACATCACCCTTTCACCTCCCTGCGAATTGTGATGTGTAGCGTCACGTCATCCGTTGTCGCGGAACGAGTGGCGTTGCCGCTCCAAACCGCTTCGAGCGTTGACTCAAACGTTTTCGCATCTTTCTGCGTCGTAACCGGGGGCTTCACGTCGAAGCCGGATGATGAAAGGGACGATGCCAGGGTACCAGCGTCGACTGGACTTCGAACCTGAAGATCCAGATCGACCCGCCCGTTGAGGATGCTCAGACTTTCGATCCGAAACCGGACATCCGCAGGCAGCGCGGCCAGCAATTCACGTAAGACATCGGTCGCCGACTGTGGTACTTCGACCTCGGATGCAACGCCGCGTGAACCCATGACCCGGGTGTGTTCGCTCCGCACGCGGCGCATCAATGCCGCGGGAACTTTCACGCCCGGGAATGCCTTTTCGAACATTTCCTCTTGTTGGGAATGAACGCGCGAGATGGCATTTTCGATCCGAATTGTTCGCCATGATCCGCCGATCACGATCGCAAGCAAACAGACAACGGCAGCAACGGTTGCAAGCCGCAGCTCCGATTGAACTGGCCGCAAAGGATCCGACGCGCCAAGTCGGTCGCGTCGCAGATCGAACCATCTCGGCGATGGACTTGCAAGGTACAAATCGGCCCCGGCGCGAAGGTGCGTCTCGACCGGGTCGGAATGGAATTCAGCGTCGAGGAACGTCTGCTGAATCATTTCCCGTGCGGCATCATCAGCGCCGACGACAATCACCCGATCGGGGTTTTCGACATCGAGCAATCGATGACGACGAAGCGAGTTTTCGTCACAGGTGGTCCGTTTCCAACCGATCAGAGTTTCACTCTGGATCGTGACCAAGTCACAGCGATCGGAATCAACACAAAGGATGTCGACCGTATCGGCGAAATTCAAGTCACGACAGATTGAACGGGAAATCAGTACCGCCGACGGAACGATGCAGCGTACCGGGAATCCTGACATTTCGAATGCATCGGCAATGGCACGCCATCGTTCGACTTCGATGCCGACCGCCGCGATCTCCGTCTTGACAGAGTTCACATCGAGCCGAGGTGGGGGCAGGGCGACGAAATCAGCCGCCATCGCTTCGGCATCAATCGGCAAGTGGTCTTCGAGCTGATACGCAAGTGCAGCACGATCACGAATGTCAACTTCGTCATCCGCTTCGAGGATTGTAAAGAAACACGAATTGGATGAGGGTGCGAGAATGCAGGGCGGCGATTTCAGCCGGCTCAATTCGCACATCGTCTTCACGCAGGTCGCGATTTCTTCGGCCGGTACATCCGATGCAAGTACCTCCGTCTGGGTGCCGACCATGACAACCCAATCCTCCTCACGCTCGACGACAAGACAATTCGGGGCGTTCATCGGTTATCGCGCCTCCGATTGTTCCCGCGATTCACACCCTTGTTCGCCTTGCCGTTTTTCGACCGATCGAGTCCGACTCGCGATTGCCGGCCGCCATATTGCAGCGTTACGTGCTCCGATTCAATCTCTTCAATCGTTACGCCCTGCGGAGAGAGTTCGAGCAGCTGGCCGACTCCTTTCACGTCAAACTTGCCGGTCGCGTCTGCAACGATCGCAAATTTGTCGTCCGAGTCGATAATCGTTCCGACAAGGATCATATCAAGCGATGGTGTGGTTGGAGGCGGTGTTGGCGTCGTTGGGATCACTCTTTGGGTCGGGCGGGGCGGAGGGTCGTAGAGCGGGCCGCGAAGCGATCGTCGTGCAATCTTCGCATCGAACGGGCGCGACACGTTCTCGGGTACCGTCACCGACGGCACATTTGCACGTGGTGATCTCAGGTGGCTTTCGTTGGGTTCGATTCCCGAGAGCGACCATCCGATCGCACCGGCGGCACCGACCATCATCCCGGCAGCAGTCGCGACAAGGCTTCGACGTTTCGTGGTTAAGTCCATCAACGGCACACTAGTGCATGAATTTGGTTCTTCGTGTCACACCTTCTTCGTCGCGCTGCATCGCGGCAAAGTACCGAAGTGATCCACCGGTTTTTGACGACGCGTCGATCCACAGGGAAAAATTGGTGCTCGATTCGGACAGCAGTGATTTCAATTGTTCGCGGCTGGCCGCATTGGTAACTTCCGTTTGCAACAGGACGGACAGGCTCGCCGCCGGACTTTGCCGGTACCGCTCTAATATCCGTCGCGCTCCTCCATCTTGTACGACCGAGGCCGCGACCGCCAGAATTGCCTCGTCGGATGCCCGTCGAAAGTTCAACTGGCCCGTCCCCCACAGGGTGATATCGGTCGTAGCATTTGGAAGGGCGGCATCGCTGCCCACCCGTGTCGCCAGCAGCTGCAAATCGAAGACTTCGCCCCAGCTGCGAAACGCGTCCGGAATCGGGGCCGCCTGGTCACCTTCGTTTGCGGAGCCCGAAGTTCCGACGCGGCGACCCGACCGGGCTGGCTCTGATGCTGGCACCAGTCGAGCGGCGCGGACGCCCCCCGAGCCAACCATCCGATTGACGACCGCTCGGGTACGATCCAAACCGGCATGGCTGTAGTACGAATTCAAGTTCAATTTCGCGTCTTCGTCGCCAAGCAGAAGATCAAACGTGATGCCTCGCAGGGTCAGCGCGGCACGAATCGACGGCGGTGGTGGCGGCGCTTTGGGCGTCAATCTCTTCGCTCGCTCCTCACGCGCCTGAAAAACCTCCGCAGCCCGGTCGAGCATGGCACGTTCAAGGGTCAGTGCTCCCCAACGTTGCTGGAGAGCCCGTTCGGCGTCCGCGGCTTCAAGTCCGCGGCGCAGACTCAATTTTGCGAGCGTGCCCAAAACCGTAATCACGAGAACCGAA
>JAHELS010000318.1 GCA_024644085.1 Rhodopirellula sp. | reverse complement strand
CAGATCGCTCACGCGCCGGTGCTGCCGGCGGACGAATTCAACGGCGCGACCAGCGCGGGGCCGCGCGGCGATTTCGTTTGGGAACTCGATGCGCTTGTTGGCCGCGTGTTGGATCTCGTCATGGAACTCGGCATCGACGACAACACCCTCGTTCTGTTCAACGCCGACAATGGCGCTGAAACACTTCACGTCGATTGGATGCGGCGCGACCACCAACATGATGCATCGGGCGGATGGCGCGGGATGAAACGAGACGGTTGGGAGGGAGGCCATCGTGTTCCCTTCATTGCCCGATGGCCGGGACACATTCCGGCGGGCGGAGTGTCGAATCAATTGACGAACACGACTGATATCTTCGCGACGCTGGCGTCGGTCGTTGGGTATTCACTTCCCGATGACGCGGCTGTTGATAGTTTTGACATGCTACCGGCCATGCTGGGCGCGCGAGATGACGCGGCACCCATTCGGCCACACATGTTGACACAGAGTTTTCGAGGAGAATTCCAGGTCCGAAAGGGCGACTGGAAGTATCTCGATCACAAAGGATCGGGCGGCAACAACTACAGCAAGGGGTTCATGAAGGATTACGCCCTGGCCGAATTGGCTCCCGACGCCCCGGGCCAACTTTATGACCTCGACGCGGACCCAGGTGAAACGACGAATCTCTATTTCAAGAACGAATCCAAGCGGAAAGAAATGCAGGAGTTGTTGGAGCAGCTGAAACAATCGGGGCGAAGCGCCCCCAGAGGTAGGTTGCCAATGCCGCATTAGCGATCGTCGACATGTTGCCCTGACACATCGAGGGAGAAATACGCGAGCCACAGCAGTGTATTAGCCGACACGGCCACTCACGCGAGGATATCCTTCACCACCTGTGCCGGTTTTACTCCGGTCAACTTCTGGTTCAGCCCTTGGAACGGAAATCTGAACTTGTTGTGATCGAAGCCCAAGAGGTGCAACACGGTGGCATGATAATCACGCAGTTGGACAGCGTTTTCCGCGGCTGAGTAGCCAACCGGATCCGTTTCGCCATAGCTGATTCCACCTTTGACGCCGCCGCCGGCCATCCACAATGTGAATGCTTCGGGATTGTGGTCGCGTCCGATGAATTTCATCTCCGTACCGCCGCGATTCTCCCGCATCGGTGTGCGGCCGAATTCGCCACTCCAGACGACGAGAGTGTCTTTGAGCAGATCACGTTGCTTGAGATCCGCCAGCAGCGCGGCGACAGGCTGATCGATCTGGCGGCACTTTTCCTTGAAGCCCTCGTTGAGTGCTTCGTCTTTCGCGGCCCCGTGCGAATCCCATCCCCAGTCAAACAGTTGGATGAATCGCACATTCTGTTCGGCAAGCCGTCTCGCCAGCAGGCAGTTGTTGGCAAACGATTCTTTTCCCGGTTCCGTCCCGTACATCTTGTGAATGTGTTCCGGCTCATCCGAAATGTTCATCACTTCCGGCACCGCGGTTTGCATGCGAAACGCCATTTCGTACTGAGCAATACGGGTAAGCGTTTCCGGGTCACCGAATTCTTCGTGCGATTGCCGATTGAGTTCGTTCAGCGTGTCGAGCATTGCCCGGCGTTGATCTCGAGTGACACCGTCTGGATTGGAAATATTCAGAACAGGGTCACCTTGGGATCGGCATTGCACCCCTTGGTAAACAGACGGAAGAAAACCGCCGCTCCACAACGCGTTGCCGGCCCGGGGTGGTCGGCCACCGGAAAGCAGGACGATAAAGCCCGGCAACTCTTCGTTCTCGGTGCCCAGTCCCCAGGTAACCCACGATCCAACCGACGGAGACCCCATGCGTGATTGGCCGGTATGAACCATCAACTGGGCGGGACCGTGATTGAATTGATCGGTCTGCATCGTTTTGATGAAGCAGAGGTCATCAACTTGTTTGGCCAGATGCGGAAGGCGGTCGGAAACCCAAGCCCCGCTCTGTCCATGTTGAGCGAAGGGGTATTGGGGACCGAGCATCTTTGGCGTTCCCTGGATGAAGGCAAAACGCTTGCCTTCGAGGAACTCGCGCGGACAATTCTTGCCATCCAATCGCTCCAGATCCGGCTTGTAATCGAATAATTCGAGCTGGCTCGGTGCGCCGATCATGTGCAGGTGGATGACGCGTTTTGCCCTGGCGGGGTGAGGCGGTTGGAGGGGACTGAGTGGATTCGCCGGATCGTGGACGGGCAGCGAGTTCTCGGATCCCATCGCCGCACCGCCCGCCGCAAACCACAGGGCGCCAAGGCCGGTCGAACAGTCACGCAGGAAGTGCCGCCGGGTGCTCTGCTGCAGCCGGCTGCGACGTGCTTCGTCTTGGAGAGAAATGCGTGTCATCGTGTACTCTTTCGCTGATCTATTCTTGTGCTCGATCCAAAGGTTCGCGTGCCTATTTCATTAAAACTTCGTCCAGATTGAGAAGCACTCGCGCGATCGTGTTCATGGCGTCTTCTTTGTCGCCATGCAAATCGTGAAGCGCCATCAACTTGTCCAATTCCGGATCCGTCGCCTCACGGCAAGTAACGATCAAGAATCCGTGTCGAATCTGCTGTGACGGAGTCTCGGCCGCGCCGCGCATGCGTTCGGCGAGAGCATCCGCGCATTCTTTGAACGTGGCGTCGTTCAGGGTCATCAGTGCCTGGAGCGGTGTATTGGACGGAAGTCGACGCGGTGCGCAGAATTCCCGCGACGGCGCGTCGAACGCAGCGAACATGGGGTAAGGAATGCTTCGCTTGGTATAGGTGTAAATTGAACGGCGATAACGATCGGCATCGTCGGCGTTGGGAGTATTCCACTTGTCGCCTGCTTGGAACGGTTTCCAAACGCCTTCGGGAATCGGTGGATGGACAGGTGGCCCGAACTGCTTGCGGCTCAACAATCCGGCGACGGCGAGGGCCTGGTCGCGGACAATTTCGGCGGACAATCGGTTCCGGGGTCCGCGGGCAAGAAGCCGATTGCGCGGATCACGCTCGAGTAAATCCGGACGAATCTTGGCGCTTTGGCGATAGGTTCTCGAAAGCACCAGCTCGCGAATCAGTTGCTTCATGCTCCATTGGAGATCATGTTGGAATCGCATTGCCAGGAAGTCGAGCAGCTGTGGGTGGGAGGGCGGTTCGCCGGACGATCCGAAATCCTCTTCGGTTTCTACTAACCCAACGCCGAATAGACGGGCCCAGACTCGGTTGACGGCAACTCGAGCGGTCAACGGGTTGTCCGTGCTTGCCATCCATTTTGCCAATGCCAAACGATTCGGCGGCAATTCGTCCGGCAGAGGTGGCAAAGAGGCGGGGGTCGCCGCAGTGACACGATCACCTTTGGTGAGAAAAAGCCCGCGTTCGAAAACGTGCTGCGGACGCGTCAGATGTTCGAGACGCTCAACGAGCACCGGGACCGATACCGATTCGATATCGCCGCGCTGCGTGCGTAGATCAGCGAGCTGTTTGCGATTCTCGGCCAGGTCCTCGCGGGTGAACAATTCTGAGAACCTCGCGTCATCGGATACTGCCAAGTGCCCGCGCCGCGTGATCAACGCAAATGCCGATAAAATGAAGACGCGATGTTTCAGCTTGACGCGCAGTCGTGATGCCTTGGGAATCTCGAGTGGCGAATCGAGAATGAATGCGGCTTGCCGTGGATAATGAATACGACTGAATGTGGAAAAACCGTGATTCGATTTCTCGTTCAGGCTTTCTTGCGGATCATAAAACGGATCGGGTTCGTCAATGACCACTCGAGCGAGCGAAATCGGCAGCGGCTCTTCCTGGTCGGGTACCAACAGATGAGCTTCGATGTGCGACAGCACGAAACCCCATTCCGAATCAGGGACCGCTGATTGGGGATCGAGCGGCATACCGGTCAAGCGAATCGCGGTCAGGCGTTGCAGGTTTTCCGGCAAGGGGGCTTCGAGCGTGATGTCCGTGTCGCGGCTGACCGTATCGACGGTGTGAAATTCATCATGATCACCCTGTCGCTCCACTTCCAATTGCGTTGCGTTATTGGAGATGGCTTCCATGGCGACGAGCGGTTTCCAGACTTCGGCCTCTGCCAGCAAGCTGGACTCCTCTTTCCAGATCGCTTCGTTGAGTTCACGGATTCTTCGGTCAAGGTCGGATGCGATTCCGTATTGCTGGGTGTCAAGGGGCGCCTGAGCCACGGGCCAGTCTTGATCGAGATCGCAGTCGGTTGTGTTGTTAAAGAAGGCTGCGAACTTGTAGTATTCGTCGTGTTGAAAAGGATCGTACGGATGGTCGTGGCACTGGGTACACCCGAACGTGACACCCTGCCATGCTTGCCATGTCGTGTTCACGCGGTCGAGAACCGCCGCGACGCGAAACTCTTCATCATCGGTTCCCCCTTCTTCATTTGACTGTGTAACGCGGTGAGCTGCGGTGGCGATCAAGTCTTCGATGGTCGATTCGGGCAGCAGGTCTCCGGCGATTTGTTTCACCGTGAACTGATCGTAGGGAAGGTCTTGATTGAGCGCGTCGATAACCCAGTCGCGATACTTCCAAACGCTTCGTCGCGCATCGAGCCCGAGGCCCTTCGAGTCGGCATAACGCACCTGGTCAAGCCAGACGCTGGCCCATCGTTCTCCGAATGCAGGCGATTTGAGCATCCGATCAACCGCACGTTCATACGCCGCTTCGGCGTTCCGTTCGAAGTCCGCGAGGAAACTGGTTCGCTCGTCCAGGGTGGGCGGCAATCCGGTCAGATCCAACGTCACTCGCCGCAGCCATCGGTAGGCCTCCGCATCGCGCGCCGGCTCGATGCCCTCACGTTCCAACCGAGCCAGCACGAAGTTGTCTGCGGGTTGACGCGGCCACGATTGGTTTCGCACCGAGGGGATCGCTTGAGGCTCCGGAGGCACGTAGGCCCAGTGTTCCTGCCACGGCGCGCCCTGCGTGATCCATTGCCTCAATAACTCGATCTCACGATTGGATAGCGCCGGCCCGTGTTCCGGCGGCGGCATCCGTTCTTCGGGATCCTCCGAAATCACTCGCTCGATGATTACCGAGGACTCCGGATCGCCTGGTTCAACGATCCATCCATCCGGGGGCAAAACCTGGTCCCGATAAACAAACGACAAATCGCCGGCCTGCATCACTCCACCATGACAGGCGGTGCAGTGCTTGATAAAGATCGGACGAATGTGTTCGTTAAACCGAATCTCGCCTGGGCTCGGTGGCTCGTCGGCGGTTGCCAACGATCCGATGACACAGCAAAACGCAAAAGCGATCGTGATGCTCAATGCTGGCTTCATTGCAATCAGTCTGGTATCCGAGTGCGGAACAATCTTTTTCGATCGATCCATTCACTTTACCCACACAGCGACGCAGCAGCGGCGGTCGCGATCAGAACAACGTGTAAATGAACGGCGCCACCGGTGACGCGGCAAGGAATGCCATCGCGGTCAACAGAACGATTGTGACCAGGATCGGAATCAGCCACCACTTTTTGTTATATCGCAGGAATTGGATAAATTCAGCCACCAGCCCCGGGTCCGATTGCCTCGAAAGCTGGGTGAACGATTCTTCAGATTGCCGATCCGGGTCGCCTTGCGTGTGCATCGATTCGCTCGAGGTGCGTGGGTGGGGCCAGGTTGCTGTCCGCAAATTTCAGCCGACGGGGGGAACTTCATGTCTTCGTGGGCCGGACCGAGCGTTGCGAGTTCCGGCAGGGTCGCGAGTAATCGCCGGAACTCGCAACGCTCGGTCCGGCCTACCGCTCGCCCATCGTGCGTGCGTCAAACTTGAAATCAACGCTGTCCAACTAGGCTTTGTCTAAAAAGGGGTCTGACCCTTTGGAGGGCAAGCCGGTTTGCCAGTGATTGCGCCTTGCCCGGAGAGGGT
>JAHELS010000317.1 GCA_024644085.1 Rhodopirellula sp. | reverse complement strand
TTCGTGCGTTGCCCTCGGCAACGCGCGTCACAAAGCTTGGAAGGGCGTCTCGATCTTGAATCGCAAACACATGCTGTTTGCGTGGTCGAGTTTGTTCATGGTTGGTTTCGCCGATTTTTATGTTTGGATGGTGGCGCGGGGAGTCTTCGCTGATCAGCCATTGTTCACCCTTTGAACCCTTTCAACGGCCCGCTGGGCGCCGAGTCTGGCTCAGCCGAAATCCATGAGCAAGTATCAAACTCATCAATACGACGTGGTGATTGTCGGAGCCGGCGGCGCCGGGTTGCGTGCGGCCATCGAGGCCTCGGCGGCTGGCGCAAAAACGGCACTGGTATGCAAATCATTGCTCGGCAAGGCTCACACGGTGATGGCCGAAGGGGGCGTCGCCGCGGCGCTGGCGAACCTCGATGACCGCGACAAGTGGGAAGTCCACTTTCGTGACACGATGAAGGGAGGCAAGTACCTGAACCAATGGCGGATGGCACAATTGCACGCCATGGAAGCGCCGCAGCGGGTTCGTGAACTCGAAGAGTGGGGCGCCGTCTTTGATCGCACCAAGGACGGGCGAATGATGCAACGGAACTTTGGCGGCCACAGCTACGCGCGGTTGGCGCACGTCGGCGACCGCACCGGTTTGGAGTTGATCCGTACGCTACAGGATCGCGGAGTCCACCAGGGCATCGACGTCTTCATGGAATACACGATGCGATCGCTGCTGGTTGATAAAGGACGTGTGGCCGGGTGCTTCGGTTACGAAAGGGAATCGGGCCGGTTCGTGGTCTTCCAAACCAAGTCCATTGTTCTGGCGACCGGCGGGATCGGTCGATGTTGGGAGATCACGTCCAATTCGTGGGAATACACCGCCGATGGGCACGCGATGGCGATGTGGGCCGGTGCCGATTTGATCGACATGGAATTCATCCAGTTCCATCCCACGGGAATGGTGTGGCCACCGAGCGTGAAGGGAACCTTGATCACCGAAGGCGTGCGCGGCGAAGGAGGCGTGTTGAAGAACAAGGACGGCGAGCGGTTCATGTTCGACAACGTGCCGGAGATGTTCCAGGGCGATTACGCCGAAACCCAGGAAGAAGCGACACAGTGGGTCAATTCGGTCATCGCCGGAGAGAAACCGCAGGCCCGCCGACCACCTGAATTGTTGACCCGCGATGTGGTCGCCCGCGCCATCCGCCGCGAGGTCAGGGCAGGACGCGGTTCGCCCCACGGCGGCGTATTTCTCGATATCGCGTCGCGTCGCAGCGCTGATGAGATCAAGAAGAAATTGCCAAGCATGTACCACCAGTTCAAGGAGTTGGCCGACGTCGACATCACGACCGACCCAATGGAAGTCGGCCCCACGTGCCACTACACGATGGGCGGGGTTCGTGTTGATCCGGAGACACAGGAAACGACGATACCGGGACTTTATGCGTGTGGCGAAGTTGCCGGCGGAATGCACGGTTCGAACCGACTCGGCGGGAATTCCCTTTCCGACTTGCTCGTGTTCGGCAAACGGGCGGGCGAATTTGCATCGAAGTCGGCCTTGGAACATGACCACGGCGCGGTGGATGATTCCGAGATTGAATCGCTGGCGCATGACGCCCAGAAACCTTTCGGGAACGAAGGCGGCGAGAATCCCTTTGCCGTTCACGAGGAACTTCGCTCGACCATGCAAAACCTCGTTGGAATCGTTCGCACCAAAGATGATCTCGAGCAAGCTCTTGGAAAAATCGAAGAGCTGCGGGAGCGGGCGGGGCGTGTCACCGTTACCGGGAATATGCAGTTCAACCCCGGTTGGCACCTGGCACTCGATCTATGGAACATGTTGGACATCAGCGAGGTGGTGACCCGCGCGGCACTTACGCGCGAAGAGAGCCGGGGCGGCCACACCCGGGAAGACTTCCCCGATTCCGATTCCGATTGGGGCAAGTTCAACCAGGTGGCACGCCAGCGGGAAGATGGAATCGAAGTGGAAAAGGTTCCGCTGCCTGAGATTCCCGCGGAATTGAAGCAGTTGCTCGAAGACTGATCCCAAACGGAAACGACTCGCATGACAACCCAGGCAACGATTCGCGTCCAGCGCGGCGACCAGAACCACAGCGAAATGGTCGAGTACAAGATTCCGCTCAATCCCGGAATGGTCGTGCTCGACGCGATTCATGCGATCCAGGCCGAGCACGCGCCGGATCTGGCCGTCCGCTGGAACTGCAAAGCGGGCAAGTGCGGCTCATGCGGCGGCGAGGTCAACGGCAAGCCAAAATTGTTATGCATGGACCGCATGGACAATTATCCCGACGGCGAAGCGATCGAAGTCCGCCCGATGAAAACGTTCCCGGTAATCAAGGATCTCGCGACCGATGTCTCGTGGAATTATGAGGTCAACAAGAAGATCCCCGCCTTCAAGATGGATAAAAAAGAAGCAGAGGATCCGCGATTCAGTCAGGAAGAGGCTGATCGCGTGCAGGAATTCCGAAAATGTATCGAGTGCTTTCTGTGTCAGAATGTCTGTCACGTTCTTCGTGAACACGACAAGCATGCCGAATTCGCAGGGCCTCGATTCTTCGTTCGCGCGGCGAGCCTCGAGATGCATCCCCTGGACACCGAGGATCGCGTTGGATTATTGAAAGACGAAATGGGTCTGGGTTACTGCAACATCACGAAATGTTGCACCGAGGTTTGCCCGGAGCATATTACAATCACTGACAACGCGATCATTCCGCTGAAGGAACGCGTCGTCGACCAGTTTTACGATCCTGTGAAAAAGGTTGTCCGAAAGTTGTTCGGAATCGGAAAACCGCAGTCCACGACAAGTCAGCCGTAACCAATTCTGGATAGCGCCATGGTCCACCTCAAACGCATCAGCCCCGACGGCATCGAAACGGCTTTGGACAAGGCGGCCCACTATCGGCTCCTGAATGAACCCCTGCACGCGGAAAGCATTTGCCTTGACGTGTTGGAGGTCGAGCCGAAAAATCAGCGCGCCATCGTTACGCTGGTACTGGCGCTGACCGATCAGTTTCCAGCGAAACTGTACGACGCTTTTCATCAGGCCGAGGAATTGTTGCCCGAGCTGGAATCACCGTACGACCGGGTCTATTACGAAGGAATCGTCCACGAAAGATGGGCCAGCACTCAACTCGAGCGGGATACGGCGTCGAAGAGTGTCGCGACCTGGCTCGGCCGCGCAATGACTTGTTACGAGCGCGCCGAAGAATTGACCGACGGCAAGAATCCCGACCCAATTTTGCGGTGGAACACCTGTGTGCGCCTGCAACAACGCCTCGTAACGGGCGAAGAAGAGCGGGCGCCGCTGACGCGCGACATGCAGACCGAATTCGGGGAAGATGTTCCGCCCCGATAGGGCGGTCAACGTCGCGACGCTTTCATCGCGTGCTGGTCGGCATGTTGTTTGCATCGTCTTTCATGTCCCTCCGAGGGGTCAATGTTTCACGACGCAAATAGGAGTCTGCCATCGATACGACCAGGATAAGTGTCCGGACCGAATCGCCGGACCGATGGACCGTAACCGCCAAAGATTACCGAGACGCCAACCGTGCTCGGTCGCTTTTTTCCCATCGCGGGGTTTCGTGCGGGCCGATTCGACAAAAGGGAACGACCTACGCCTTCACGGCTCAGGACGAATCCGACTCGAGCTGACCGAGCCAGAGATTCATGACCGGGTGATCGGCCACCGGGCGATGAGCCACCGGTATGCGCGGTCAGCACGCAATCTGGTCAATCGGCGACCAAGGTGAATGTCTATACGGCAAGGGTTTCTCGTAAGAGTTACAAGCCATTTGCAAAAAGGGGCGACTCTCTTCGAGTCCGTGCTCTCTCCCGTGAGCTTCCAAGCAAAGGACTTCGACTCCGCGCTGTACAATGAAGACGTAGTTTCGCGATTCGAGGTCCGAGTCGCGGCTGCACCTATATGAAAGGTCGTCTGATGAAACGCCGGGAATTTCTGGGAACGGTGGCGGTTACCGGTATAACCGCGGGTACAGCAATTGATTTGTTGGCGGCGGAGGAGTCCCACAATCACGAGCACGAGGAGTGTCATGCGACTTACGCGACCGTTCAGGAAGCCATGCGGGCACCGCCGGAAACGCATGCGTTCGTTCCTGCGATCCTGGTCGGAACCGGAAGCAAGCATGCCGATTACATGGCAACCGTTGACGTCGATCCGGCTTCGGACAAGTACGGCCAGATCGTGGGCCGGTTTTCAATGCCGGCACCAGGCGACGAACTGCATCACTACGGTTGGAATGCGTGCAGCAGTTGTCACGGGGAACGTCATCGACGTTTTTTGATTGTCCCCGGATTGACCTCCGGCAATATCTACGTGATTGACGCAGCCGATCCCGCAAAGCTGGAATTGCACAAGACGATCGCGGGTGACGAGATCGCACGTAAGACCGATCTTTCGACGCCGCACACCGTCCATTGCAGGGCCGACGGAACGATCATGATCTCGATGCTGGGCGATGCCAACGGCGATGCGCCGGGAGGTTTTCTCGAGATCGATTCCGATTTCAATGTGGCCGGCCGATGGGCTGAGTCGACCGACGGAATGAAGTTCAATTATGACTTCTGGTATCAGCCGCGTCACAACGTGATGATCAGCAGCGAGTGGGCCGCGCCCAACACCGTCAAGCAGGGTTTCCAGCTCGATGATGTGAAGGCGGGAAAGTATGGCAGCCGCTTGCATTTTTGGGATTGGACTCAGCGACGTATTGACCAGACCATCGACCTCGGAGCCGAAGGTCTGATTCCACTCGAGGTGCGATTCCATCACGATCCGGCCAGCACGCACGGGTTCGTTGGCGCGGCGCTAAGCAGTGCGATCTTCCACTGGCACAAGGACGAGAGCCAATGGAAAGCGGAAAATGTCGTTCAGGTAGAACCGGTGGAAACGGACGGTTGGCCTTTTCCCGTGCCGGGCCTGATCACCGATTTGGTGCTCTCGATGGATGACCGGTTTCTCTATTTCAGCAATTGGTTGCACGGCGACATTCGCCAATACGACGTGAGCGACCCTGCGAATCCGAAACTGGTCGGACAGGTGTGGCTCGGCGGCGTGATCGGGCATGAGACCGCGTTGCCCGACCGAGATCTGGTCGGCGGGCCGCAAATGTTGCAGCTCAGTCTCGACGGCAAACGGCTTTACGTCACCAGTTCGCTGTACAGCGTTTGGGATAACCAGTTCTATCCGAAGATGGCCGAGCGCGGATCGTGGATGTTGCAGATCGACTGTGACACCGAAAAGGGCGGGATGAAAGTGAACGAAAAGTTCTTCGTCGATTTCGGAAAGGAACCTTGGGGACCGGCGCGGGCACACGAGATTCGATTCCCCGGCGGCGATTCGACCTCGGATATCTGGTACTGAATAACGCCCCTCGGTGCGGTCTCGAAGCGCCGGCGCGACTTCTCGCTTTTTCGAATCGGATTCTCGGATGCGAAATCTTGCATTGGTTCTCGGTGACCAACTGAGTCACACTCTTTCGGCATTGGACGACTTCGACGATGCCCAGGACCGTGTTTGGATGGCCGAAGTCAACGCCGAGGCGACGAAGGTATGGTGCCACAAGACGCGGCTGGTCTTCTTTTTTTCGGCGATGCGACACTTCCGCGACGAATTGAGCGATGCCGGAATTGCGGTCGACTATCACGAGTTGACCAGTGACGGTCGCAAGGATTCCGGGCCCGACTTTGCATCGGTCTTGACCGCATCGATCAATCGGCAACGCCCAGAAAAAGTCATCATGACCCAGCCGGGCGATTGGTTTGTGCAGGACGAAATCGAGCAGGCTTGCGATGCGGCCGGAATCGAGATCGAGGTCCGCGAAGACCGGCATTTCG
>JAHELS010000316.1 GCA_024644085.1 Rhodopirellula sp. | reverse complement strand
GGTGGTGACAAACTACCTCCGTTCCTGGCGTTGGACAAGTCGATCAATCACGCCCTTCTTCAGTTGCGTGGTTTGCGTTTCTCGCTCTCCGAAGTCGATCTCCTCGATGCACAACTTAGAGCGATCGTCCAAGTTGCTCAGACAGCAGATGCTCGGATTCTATTTCCGATGGTGATAGGAAGTCACGATTTCGCTCAAGCGATCGCCGCCGTGGACCGTGCCATGAACCATATCGATGCCGTGCGGCGGCCTCCTGTCGGAGCGATGATCGAAACACCCGCAGCATTGTTCGCGCTCGACGAAATCATGGAAGTCGCGGATTTTGTTGCGATCGGCACGAACGATTTGACACAGTACATGCTAGCGGCGGATCGTGACTTATCCGAAGGCACAGACGACTGCACGGCCATGCATCCAGCGGTACTGCGCGCAATCAAACAAATCGTTGATGCCGCAGAGAAGTGGAATCGGCCAGTATGCGTATGCGGCGAAGAAGCGGGAGATGCCAGCTTTGCCTGCCTGCTTGTTGGTCTTGGCATTCGCGAACTAAGCCTTAGCCCCGAAAGTGCGGCTGCCGTTCGCCAAGCCATTCGCGTGATCGATTCGCAGCTTGCGACCGAGATCGCCGCGCGAGCACTCGAGTGTCGCAGTCCGCGCGAGGTTCGCGAGCAATTGCTTAGGTTTTCGCCCGAGTCTTCGCCATCGCGACTCGTACTTGAATCGTCAGATGAACGATCGGGCAACTGCAAATGATTTCGCGACTTTCCGAAGCAAGACTGTTGAGCCCAGCCGATATTGCGCCATCACGCGATGACGTCGAGGTGATCGGAGTCTTCAATCCAGGCGTCATTTACACCGAAGAAGAAGTGTTGATGTTCGCGCGAGTCGCTGAGCGACCGCTTGAGAAGCGACGTGAATTCACGGGCTTGCCGCACTGGACGACGGATGGGCGTTATGCCGTCGATTGGGTTGCCAACGCCGAATTGCAACAGATTGATCCTCGTGTCGTGAAAACCAAAGCAGATGACTGCTTGCGTTTGACCTCCGTCTCGCACCTGCGAGTATTTCGCAGAAAGCTTGGGAGTTCTGACGACTGGTCTCAGGGTTTACTTTTCTTGCCAGAATCGCCTTCCGAAGAGTTTGGTATCGAAGACGCTCGAGTCACAAGAATCGATCAAACGTACTGGATAACGTATGTCGCCGTGTCTCGAGCAGGTGCCGCAACGGCGCTCGCATCGAGTGAGGACATGCTGACGTTTCAGCGACACGGCTTGATTTTCGCTCCCGAAAACAAGGACGTCGTCCTGATTCCGCAGCAGATCAATGGAATCTATTATGCACTGCACCGTCCAAACCCAAATTCGCACTTCAGTCCACCCCAGATTTGGCTTGCCCAATCGCATGATTTGATTCATTGGGGTGGTCATGAACCTTTGATCGCCGGCTGTCAGCTGTGGGAAGGCGATCGAATTGGCTCTGGGGCGCCGCCAATCCTGATCGATGAAGGTTGGTTGATGGTTTATCACGGTTGCAGTCGATGCACGAGCGATACACCCAGGGGGCAAGTGGGCGTGTATTCCGCTGGGCTGGTGCTATTGGATCGTGATGACCCCAGCCGCGTACTGGCTAGATCGTCCGCTCCGATGATGAGTCCAGTGAATATCTACGAAACCACTGGCTTCGTTCCCAATGTCGTTTTTCCAACCGCGATGCTTCGTTCAGGCGAAAACGGCGCTGGCGAACACATCGACGTGTACTACGGCTCCGCAGACACATGCATCGCGTTTGCGCAGTTTTCAAAGCAAGCCCTAATGGACTCGCTGCATTGGCTCTAATTCACTCCACCAATCAGGAGGCCAACAAATGGCTACGACTGATTTCACAAGAATTGCGTTTGTCGGCGACTATCTGCCTCGCAAATGTGGAATTGCCACATTCACTCACGATCTTCGCGGTGGTATCGCAAAGGCGTCCGGAGCGGATTGCATCGTAATTCCGGTCGATGACGTTGACGGCGGCTACAACTACCGATCAGAAGTGCGGTTTCAAATCGTTGAACAAGAGATCGAATCGTATCGACGCGCTGCCGATTTCTTGAACTTCAGCGACGTCGATGTCATTTCGCTCCAACACGAGTTTGGGATCTATGGCGGTCCCGGCGGGAGTCACATACTGGCATTGTTGAAAGATGTGCGTATTCCGGTGGTAACAACACTGCATACTGTCCTTTCAAATCCCAATTCGGTGCAGCAGGGCGTGATGGAGCAATTGCTCGATTATTCTTCCCGGTTAGTCGTAATGACCAAGCGAAGTCGCGATTCCCTCTGCGAAACCTACGGAGTCCCCGCAGACAAGGTTGATTTGATCGCGCACGGGATTCCTGACTCGCCCGACGCAGATCAGGACGACTTGAAAGAACAGTTCGGCATCGCCGGAAAACCGGTCGCACTCACGTTCGGGCTGCTTTCGCCGAACAAGGGAATCGAGCATGTATTGCGAGCGATTCCCGAAATCGCCAAGGCGTTTCCGGATTTTATCTATTTGGTTCTCGGTGCGACCCATCCAAGTTTGGTGCGTAGTGAGGGCGAGCGGTATCGAATCGGACTCGAAAGGATGGCGAAGGAACTGGGCATCGCTGCGAACGTCAGTTTCTATGACCGATTCGTTGAACTCGAAGAGTTGACCGACTTCATTGGAGCAGCCGACTTGTACATCACGCCATATCTAAACGTCGAACAAGCGGTATCTGGAACGTTAGCCTACGCGTTTGGCTGTGGGCAAGCAGTGATCTCGACTCCGTACTGGCACGCGCAAGAATTGCTCGCCGAAGATCGAGGCGTGATTGTACCGTTTGCGGATTCCGCAGCGATCGCGACAGAAGTCATCGAACTGTTGCAGGACGATCGACGTCGACTTCAGATGCGAAGCGATGCCTACGCAATGGGCCGCGACATGACATGGGAAAATGTCGCGGAACTCTACCTGCAATCGTTTCGCGATGCTCAGCATATGCGAATCAGCGAAATGAAACCGCTGGCCGTTCGGACGCTCGATGAAAAACCGCTAGCGCTTCCCCGTATGAACCTGGAACATCTGATGCGGATGACCGACTCCACAGGAATCATCCAACATGCGGTCTACTCGATTCCTGACCACTCCCACGGCTATTGCACCGACGACAACGCTCGGGCACTCATTCTGACGGTGTTGCTCGAGGAGCTTGGCCGTGATTCCAGCGAAGTTCACGCCCTTGCCTCGACCTACGCGTCGTTCTTGAACGTTGCTTTCGACTCTGACACGGGACGTTTTCGCAACTTCATGAGTTTTGATCGCCAGTGGCTGGAGGACGATGGTTCGGACGACTCGCAGGGTCGGGCGTTGTGGGCCTTGGGCACATGCGTTGGCCGAACAAGGCGGCAAGGTTTTCAAGGCTGGGCCATGGATTTGTTTCACAAATCACTTCCGACTTGCGAGCAAACAACGTCACCCCGCGCGTGGGCACTCGCGTTAATCGGCATCCACGAATATTTGCGCCGACTGGGTGGAGATCGCGCCGTCGAACAAATGAGTGACCGGC
The DNA here is from genome assembly GCA_024644085.1 of Rhodopirellula sp. Lineage (GTDB taxonomy): Bacteria > Planctomycetota > Planctomycetia > Pirellulales > Pirellulaceae > Rubripirellula. The sequence continues at coordinate 2,318 of JAHELS010000316.1, read as the reverse complement.
TCACCGAGAAGTTGGTTGACTTGTACAACGCTGCGGCGACTGACGATTGGCCATGGTTCGAGAATGTCGCGACCTACAACAACGCGAAATTATCCCACGCTTTGATCGTCAGCGGCCGCCGGACCGAGCACACGAGAGCTTCCGAGATTGGCATGAGTTCATTGCGATGGTTATGCGAGAAGCAACTTTCGCCTGACGGCCGCTTCCGTCCCATCGGATCGAATGGGTTCAGCCGCGAAGGGACGACGGCCGTTTACGACCAACAAGCCATCGAAGCTCACTCGATGGTGTCCGCTGCCGTCGACGCTTATGCGATCAGCAAAGACGCGTTTTGGTGCGAGCAAGCACATTTGGCGTTTGACTGGTTTCTGGGACGAAACGACCTAGGAAAGCCTATCTATGACGCTTCCAGCGGCGGTTGCTTCGATGGATTGATGGAACACAAAGTCAATGAAAACCAGGGCGCTGAATCGATTATCGCGTTCCTGCTGTCCCTCGCTGAAATGCAACGACTGCAGTCACAGCAAGTCACCGCGGCAAAGCTTCGCTCGCAAGCCAAGAGTGCCACACTGACCCAAATCAAGGATGCCGCCCCAGTCGGCCATCATGCAAATTGAACGAACCGGAATCGTCCTCTCACCCAACAGACGACGCGTCGTCCTGCGCCCTTTTCAACCCCCAGGCGAAGACCGCATGCTGCGGCTCATTGGCCGAGTATGCACACTGACGGAACCTGAAGTAGATACACTGCTAAGCCAGGTGCTGACGGAGTTTGATGGAAGACATCAAAAGCCGGAAGAGTTCTTTGATCGCCGATTTCTGGCGATCAAAGGGCAACTGCTGACTGACACCCCACTGACTCGAAATCGTCGCTTGCTGATGGGTGCCTACTTCACGCAAGAATACGCGCTTGAATCCGCGGCCTTGTTTAATCCGTCGCTCGTTTCGCACCCCGATCAATCAGGCATTCCAAGCGGAACAAGACGATTCGTCCTCAGCCTGCGAGCTGTCGGTGAAGGACACATTTCATCGATAACATTCCGCTCAATGACAATCGATACTGAGCTCAACATTGTTGTCGATGAACCCACGAACTTTGTGACGACACCCGAGTTTGTCCCCGACTCAAGCTATGAATCCGCGTTGTTTCGGCGAAAGCTAATCGAACTGGGGCTTGGAGGTGCATTTACTGACGAAGCACTAGCCTTGCTCGACAGCAACTTCACACTCGAGCAACTTGAGCACGCATTGCAAGTCACTCTTCGCGATCATCGCATGAACCACGACGAACTTGCTCCCTTAGTCGAACAAGTGATCATGCTTGCCAAGTCCAACTATGAAATCGAATACGCGCCCGATCAGAATCTATCCGAGCGACTGATATTTCCGTTCGGGCCAACAGAATCAAACGGGATCGAAGACGCCCGTTTCGTCCAATTCATCGACGGCAACGGCACCTCAAATTACTACGCAACGTACAGCGCGTACGATGGAAAAATGGTTTTACCGCAGTTGCTTGAAACCAATGACTTTCTTCGTTTCAAAATGCACACCCTCAACGGGCCGGCAATCGCAGACAAGGGGCTGGCCTTATTTCCTCGTAAGATCAACGGCCACTATGCGATGCTATCCCGTCAGGACGGCGAACATCTGTTCCTGATGTACTCCGACATGCTCTATTTTTGGCACACCAAAGAGATCATTCTCAAGCCAACCAATCCTTGGGAGTTCGTTCAGATGGGCAATTGCGGCTCGCCGATCGAAACCGACGCCGGATGGCTCGTTCTGACCCACGGAGTCGGGCCAATGCGAAAATACACGATCGGCGCCATCCTACTCGATCTCAACGACCCATCCCGTGTGATCGGTCGTTTGCAAGAGCCCCTATTGACGCCAAACGAAAACGAGCGTGAAGGCTACGTTCCCAACGTTGTCTACAGTTGTGGGGCCATCATTCACAACGAACATCTGATAATTCCCTATGCGATGTCCGACTACGCGTCCACCTTCGCAACCGTGCCATTGAATGACTTGCTCTCAGAGCTGCTGTCTTACGCATGCTAGGAATGATCGTGACTTGTCAGCAATGGCGTGTGGTCAAAAACTAAACCGACCACATTGGCAAACATTTCCGGCGTTGCCTTGCTTGGTAAGCCCGGATTTTCGGTCGTGATCGATGCCGGTTGTGGTCAGTCGTCGTCACGATGCGGTCGAAAAGCTCTATGGTATGTTAACCAAACGCGAAGTTGTCTTTTCAAAAAGACAAACGTTCCATCGGTTAACACGATTGCGTTAACCGAGTGCGAAAAAGTTCGCAG
>JAHELS010000087.1 GCA_024644085.1 Rhodopirellula sp. | reverse complement strand
AATACCGGCACGGCAAATTATGGCGCGTATATGCTGATCGGCTCCAGCGTGTTCAGTATCGTTTCCTACGCCTTCTGGCATGTGGCGTACTGGCTGCGCTGGGAGCAGGAGACCGGGACCCTGGAGGCCATCTATCTGGCCCCGGTCCACCGGGTCTGGGTGCTGGCTGGCACTGCGCTCTACAGTTTTTTGCGCTCGCTATTTGCGGCCACCATGGCTTTTCTTATTGGTTCAGCGATTCTCCGGGTGAACCCATTTCAGGGGGAGCTTGCGGTCGCCCTGCTGTTTATCCTGGTCGGGCTGGTGCCCCTTTACGGGATGGCTGTGCTCTTTGGCGCACTCGTCCTGCGGGCCAAAGAGACCAATGCGCTGATCAACCTGATGCAGTGGGGGGTGACCTTTTTGATGGGTGTTTTTTTCCCCATCGCGGTCTTTCCGCCGCTCCTGAGAGCCGTCGCACTGCTTTTCCCTCCCACCTGGATGACAAACGGCGTGCGCGCGGCCCTTCTGGGTGTAGGCTATTTTTTTGGACACTGGTATCTGGACCTCGCGGTCCTGTGGGTGTTTCTGCTGGCCGCCCCGTTATTAGGGTACTGGGCTTTCCGGCAAGTGGAGAACGGGATGCGGCGTAACGAGGGGATGGGGACGTTTTGATGGGCGAAATAAGCCGGATGGCCTCGCGGTTGCGCCTCACAAATTCCTGGCATGTATTTTGGGCGATGGTGACCAAGGAGTTGATCATCCTGACCCGCTACCCGGTAGGGTTTGTGGCCTCTTTTGGCCAGATTTTTCTCATGGTCGCGATCTTTGTCCTTGCTGGTTTAACATTCAGCGACCGGGGCGCAACCGGCGCCTTTGGCACAACATCCGGGGTTGTGATTTACGGTTTTGTGATCTATATGTTTATGAGCGACACCTTGTGGACGATTGGCTATAATGTGCGGCGTGAGCAGGTCCAGGGCACCCTGGAGCAGCTGTATCTCAGCCCGGCAAGCAAATTCGCCAGCCTGGTCGCCCGGGTGGCCCATCTCGTTCTATGGACAGGCCTGATGAGCCTCGCGGGCGTTCTGCTGATGGTAGCCATGCTTGGCGCCCTGCCTTTCGAAAATCCCGTTTTTGGATTTTATCTGCTGGGGATGACTCTGGCTGGGACCTTTGGCTTGGGGTTTGCTTTTGCCGCGCTGACACTGTATCTGCGTGAGGCCGCCCAGACCATGGCCAACCTGCTGCAGTTTGGCCTGCTCATCCTGTGTGCTAATTTTTTCCCTTTTTCAGCTCTCCCGCCCGTTGCCCTGGCCGTCTCGTCGAGGTGGGGCGTTTCAAGAAACGGGTGCCCCGCAGCGCCCAGACAATCAAATCGATGGTCGTCACAAAGAATCAATACCACATTGAGGCGATCGCGTTGCTCTCCTGGACCCGATGCCGGCATCGGACGGCCGTAAAACACAGCAAGGGTTACGAGGGCGGCGATCGAACGAAGGCGTGGTCTGAATGAAAACATACTTACTGGTTCTGCAGTTCAGCTTGGCGCTTTTCAATCGCTTTTTGCAAATCACCCATGTTCGCCTGGACCCGTTGAAGACCAAGTTGCGCCCCCGCCGCCACGAGCGCGGGCAGCACTTTGACCGCCTTTTGTCCAACCGGGGTGCGATAAAAGGCGGTCATTTCGCGAATCTCTTCTTCGGAAAACTCCGCCTTGTAGAGCTGCACGATGTCGTCTTTCAACGCGACGTACGAGACATGCTTTCGTAGAAAATCGAGCATGACATCCTCGAACGAGGCCAGCTGTGGTTGCTGTTGGATTTGCATTTCCAGCATCTCGTCGATGGTTCGATCCGTCGACTGTTTCAAGTTGATGACGGCGAAGAATTCCTCGATCGCGCGAGTGTGCGAGTCATTTTCAACTTCTGTTGCCTTTTCGGATGCCGCGTAATCCGTTTTCGCCGGTTCGGGCGCCGCTTGCTGGGCAAACACCGGTGCCGCTGCGAACGACGCAACAACGAGGGCGGCGATCATGTATCGATTCATCGGGACTCGTTCCTTTCAAACGGTGGTGTGTGTCGCAACCACTTGGTTCCGTCAATACAAAAGTGCATAGGGATACAAACACGGCCATCGAACGTGATTGCATGAATCTACGGGGATCAAGACAGGATTGCGTCGACGCTGTGCATTTCCCGATCATTGGGGCCAAGCTTTTCGTTGGCACCCATGGCACCGAGCATCGTGTTGTAAACGTCGATACCCTCGTTTCCAAGGTCCAGGAATTCCCCGGTTTTGAATCGACCGTTCGCCCCGGTGATCGCGTGGAATACGCCGGAGAGTTCACGTTTAACGTCGGAGTGACGACCATCGCCCGATTCAGTCGAAACGGTAATGCATGAATTCTCGAGAATCGTCTTGCCGTTGGCTTCGGTTGTTTCGTCAAGCCGTTTCAGGAAGTAGGCAACTTCGCGCATTTTCATGTGAGCGTGGGCTCGCAGTTGCTCATTCTTGCTCTTGGGATTGTAGCGGTGCCACCATTCGTGGCTGCAACCGCCCGATCCACTCTTGTTCAATTCTTTTTCATCATTGAACGTGTAGATCAAACGTCCGTCGTACTTGTAGTCACCTTTCATCCTCAGCCGTTCGCCGGCCGCAAGGAATGTCACCGACCCGAAGCGAACGCGGTCAAGTTCGATCGCCAAAGCATAAAGGTCCGCCATCAATCGCCATTCCGTGGTCAGGTCATCGAGTTCCATATCGATCCCCTCGCCACCGGGATCGGCTTGGCCACCGTGGGCAAGTTTGGAACGTGGAGGCAATTTCGGCGCGTTCGGATTACGATCTTTCATCTCGAACGCACGTTGCTCGAATTCACGAATTCGATCAAGGTGGTCGGCGACGCGTGCGCGCGACGCCGAACCGAGTGGTGACCGCGTACCGGTGTAGAATTTGTATTGATCGACAACTGAATCGAGCACGCTGCGCCTGAGCCGTTCGCTTCGCGTGTCGCTGTCACCGTTTGACTCGGCGAGTGATCCGAAAACACGGTCGAACAAGTCTCTCGGACGTTCCTGGATCGTCGCGGCGACCGTGCCGTCGGCGTTGTAGCTGTGAACATATCGGCTGACACGGCTGCGCCGGAAAAACGTTCCGCCGATCAGCGTCGATACCATCCCGGGCGGAAGACCATCAGGATAATGCGTCTTGCGAATGACCTGGTCGATCGACGCCCCTCCGGCACGCGCTTCGCCGTCCGGCGGTGTCGCGGTAAACGCGGCGCTGGCACCGTCAAAATGCGCGTTGATGCCCGACTCGTCACACCGGACTTGATCGACGTTGCGCATGATCAACAATTTTTCTCGCAACGGCTTGAGCGGCTCGAGAACCCCCTCAAACCCTTCGGTTTGAAGCGGGGCGGGAATTCCGAGTCCAAAGAAAACGTTGAATGCGCGTACCGGCACTTGGGCGGCAACGGCACCGCTCGCGCTCGAAAGCATCATTTCCTCGAGCAGCGGAAACCCGATCAGAGTCGTGCCGGCTCCGCGCAGCATCGTGCGCCGATCAATGCGTGAATTTAACATTCTTGTAATCGCGAAATGTGGTTCGTAGGGGGGAAGTGTGAACCGTGGTAGGGTGTGTTTTCCAAACATCACTCATTGTATCGTGCGTGCGCCCCGCGGGCGATTCCCGAATCATTCGCCTGGTTCGGTTTCGGTCCGTTGAACCAGGTCGCTCAGAATGATGGCCGTCATCAGACTGCGGTAGGTCCCGCCTGCTTCGATGGACGCCTGGTGGATCTGCCGCACGTCGGCGGCGTCGGAGGCGAACAAGGGACGGCCAAGCGCGAACTGGGTCACCTTTCGGGTCAAGCACTGGCTGACACGGTCGCTCGCTGCGAGCAATTCCATCATCTCGGCGGACGTCTTGTAGGCAACCGGTTTGGCTTCACCCGGAAACAGAATCTCGCCATCCTCGCGCAAATCGTTGCCATATTGGTCTACTTCGTGAAAGGATCCCAGTCCGTCAAACTTTTCGAGACCGAAAGCCAGCGGTTCGATTCTTGAATGACAACCGCCACAGGACACACTTTCGATTCGTTCGGTGGCGATCGCGCGATGGGAACGTCCGGGTGCGGGAGGAACGGGCGTCGTATCGAGTCCGGGTGGCGGATCACCAACCTCGCTGAACAACAGGTCGTTGAGGACAAACAATCCACGCGTGACCATCGACGCCTCATCGCCGCCGATCGTCAGCACGCTGCCGTGAGTCAACAAGCCGCCCCGTGACGGGACGTCCGACAACTCATACTTCGCCAATTCGTCGCCCTTGTCCGGACCGGGCTCGAGGCCGTAATGACGGGCCAATCGAGGCGTCGCGTAAGTGAATTGTGCGTCGAGCAAATCGGCCATTGGCCGATTCTGGTCCCATACCAGATCGAGAAAGAAAGCGATCGTTTCGTCGCGCATGTCCTGGGCGAGCTCCGGTTGCCAATTGGGAAATCGGTCGGAACCGGGACGCATGTGATCCAACCGGTCAAGGTCGAGCCACTCGGTCACGAATTGCTGCGACTGCCTGCGGGCCCGAGGATCGTCCAGCATGCGGGTGACGTGTTGCCGTGCTCTTTCCGGCTCGCTCAGATCGCCCGATTCGGCCGCCTTGAACAACGCTTCGTCGGGTGACGCGCCCCACAGGATGTAGCTCATCCTTGACGCCAATTCGTGATCCCCGAGAGGCCATCGCGACCCGTCTCCGATTTGGCTTTCGATTCGGTAGAGGAATCGTGGTGATTGCAGCATCGCCTCGAGGACCATGCTGACCGCTTCGCGAAAGTCACCACCGGCGCTGGCGACGGTTGTTGAGATGCCGCGATAGACGACAACCTCGTGTTCCTGCAAAGGCCCTCTGAGCACCCATGCGCCCATTTTCTGGATCAGCTCTCGCATGTCGTCATCGATCAACCGCCGCTTGCTGGAAAACCTCCTGGCGAACGCCTCGGCATCGACCTTTTGCACAATCAACTCAGCCAGCTTGGCATAGGCTTCGACGTGCCGGAGGTCGACGGTCAAGTTATAGGCGGTGTTTTGAAATCCGTCGGCACGTTTGTCCTGAGGCAGAATCTCTCGCGCCTCCTTTTCGATATCGACGCCCATCGTCGCCCGCACTGTCTCGATGTATTCGCGCAGGGTCAGCCGTTGGATCCAGTTCCTGTCCTGTCGCACGTTGCGGTAAATGGCCGGGTCGACATAGTCGATGGTCCAAGCCGCGCCGGAATCGATCCACTGCTGGAGCGCTTTCTTTTCCTCGGTCGAGAGCGCCGGCCGGTCCTGTGGCATGACGTCGTCCTCGACCGTCTCCCACAGCAGGCTTTCGGATGACTTGCCGGCCACGATCGCGACCCCCGATTCGCCACCGGCAAAGGCGGGCTGCTTTCGCGAAAGATCGAGTCCGCCTTTGCGTGATGCCGAATCGTGACATTCCAAACAATGCTGTGACAATATCGGCGCGATCTCCGTTTCAAAGTGCCGAGCGCGAGCATCGTCCGTGGCGGCAATTCCAATCACCGAAGCTGAGCGGGGGCCAGCCCGATGGTTACGCGCGATTTCTGCTGATGTGAGGTCACGACCGTATATTGCCACGAGGTGCAACTCGCCCTTCCATGGTCGGTCGCCGGACATCTCATTGGCCAAAGCGAGCTCAAAACCGCGGTTCCAATTCCCCATCGATCCCGCGACCCGCTGTTCCGCGACGACGCGGCCGTCGACATGCATCCGCGCCTGGCCGCCGCGAGAGCGTGTGTAAACGACGTGCGAAAGTTTCTCACCGAGACTCCGGCTCGCCGATTGAATCGACGGGATCCCGTTCGTGCTGGTGTCGCTGGTGCGGAGGCGAACCTCCAATCGGTCGCCCTCCTGGCCCAGCGTGAAGTTGCGTTCATTCGGATCTTTCGACATTGTGACGATTCGCGCCGGACCTTTCTGATTCAAATTCGCCGGTCGGATCCAGGCTTCGATCGAGACCGCCCCGGTGCGCTTGATCGTCTCACTCAATCGCTTCGCCGGCGATCGCGAACGGATGACGGTGTCGCCAGTGATCGTCAAGACACCGCTGTCCCATCGGACACGTTGCGGGTTTTCAATGCGCAAGTCGATCGGATCGCCGGTGCCGGAACGGTCCTTTACCAAATTACCCCCTGACTCGCGAAAGTCGTACAGTGCGAGTAGCCCGGCACCGACGCGGATATCATCACGATTACTCGCAGCCTCGACGTGTGCCGGCGCAAGTCCCCCGTGGCCCGACTCAAAGTTCCGTCGCACTTCACCTGCGTTCAAGACGCGCGAATAGATCGCGACCAAGTGGTAGGTGCCACGCCACGGTCGATCCCCCGTCGCTTCGTTCGCCAGCGCCAAGTGGAGTTCGCGGTTCCAATTCGAAAGCGAACCGGCCACGTCACGGCGGCCGCTTGGAGCGCCATTGAGGTAGACCGTCGCCTGACCGTTGCGGCCACGTGTGTAAACAACGTGTGAAAGCTGCGTTGGATCCGCTGGCTTGGCTGCCAGCGACGGTAAGCCATTGGAATCAGTAGCACTGGTTCTGAATCGGACGTCAAAACGGTCGCTGTCCTGGCCGAGGGTAAAGTTTCGCTCGGTTGTGTGTTTTGAAAGCGTGACGATGCGGGCTGGACCACTCTGGTTTTTTGCGGCTGATTGAACCCATGCTTCAATTGTGATCTCGCCTGACTGGCCAATCGCATCGATGACTTTGGTCGCCGCTCGCTCACTTCGAATCGTCACTGGCGATCGCACTTCGAGTGAGCCATTGCCGCGGCGTACCGCGTTCATTTCGCCAATCCGCAAATCCAGGGGATTCCCGATGCCTGATCGGTCGCGGATTACCGATCCGTCGCCGGCAAAGTCGTAGATGACCTGCAGACCCCCCGTGACCCTGGTGGAGTTCTGTCCGGAACAAGTTTGCGAAACCGCGACAATGGCAAGGCACCCAAGCAGAAGGCTTATGAACCGATAGAAGGGTACCACTGGCGGACCTTGGAGAATTGTTGACGTTTCAAGGATAACCCAGACATTCTAGCAAGCGAGTTTGGCGACCGTGAATCGGTCAAACGCGAACCTCCGCCGCATTTTTTGTTGCCACCTGATAAGAACCCGCCCACTCGGGAGACGGCGAAACCCGCAGCTGATATTGCTGTGATTTGAAGGGATCGTTTAGGGTGCCGTTGGACGTCGGGTGCAGTGCTGTGGCGCAAGCATGCCCACGGACTGACCGATGCAGTGGCACACCGAAGGAATTGTCATGCAGTCTTTCTTGATCAATCTAGACCGGTCCCCTGACCGGCTCCATTTCTTCGAGTCCCAGGCAGCCGCCTCCGGAATCAGCTTCACCCGAGTCTCGGGCGTCGATGGCCGTGAACTGACCCAACAGGAACTCGACGACGCGGTCGCACCGAGCTACGAATTCCAACCGATCAATGCGGGCGAGATCGGACTGTTCATGAGCCACAAACGGGCCTGGGAAAGGTTGATCGAAAGCGGAGATCCGCATGCCGCCGTCTTCGAGGACGACGCGGTCTTGTCGAAATCGATTCGGGCCATTTTTGATGCGATCGACAGCCAACGCCCGGAGTTCGACGTTATCAAGCTGGAAACGACGCTTCGCGCCGTTGTCTGTCAGCACGGCGTGCAGCCGCTCTCGACGGGCAACACCCTGCAGCGACTGGCAACCTGGCACGGCGGCACGGCCGGTTACGTGATCTCGCGGTCGTGCGCCGAAAAGTTGCTCGATTGGAAGTCATTGCTCGCCGATCCGATTGACCAGGTCATGTTCAACCCGATGTCGCGAGTGTCATCCTCGTTGAACATTCTGCAGCTCAATCCCGCCGCCTGCATTCAAAAGGATATCCTCGAAAAGGATGATCCGAACGCTTTCGGAACGACGATTGATCGCAACATCACAACGGGTCGGGTTTTCCGTCACGGTCCGCTCATCGATCTTCGTCGGATGCTGAAGAAGAATGCCGAGCGTCGCCGACGGATTCGCTTGAGCCGGAACCCGGAAAATGTCCAGGCCGTGATTCCATTCGAGTCGCATGCGGCTTTGCAAAAGGCTTCCTGAGTCGGAACATCTCCATGAGCGCCGAACTCGCGACGCAGCCGGTTTGTAAAGTCGGAATCTCTGGTGGACTGGGAAACCAGATGTTCCAGTATGCTGCGGCACGCGCGATGTCGCTGCGGACCAATGCCCACCTGCAACTCGACTTGTCTTTCTACGACAAGTCCCGGCATCGAGGTTTTCAGCTCGGATCCTTGCCGATCACGGCTGAATTGATATGGCCGCGCGGCCGCACTCGTGTGGCACGACATTGCCGAAGCCTGCTCAGGGGGGCATTGAGGCCGGAAACAACCTACCGCGAGCCTCATTTCCACTACGACCATGGCTTCGAGGCCTTGCAGCCACCGGTCACGCTTCGCGGATATTTCCAATCCGAGCGCTATTTTGTTGACCACGCACATTCCATCCGCCGTGATTTCGCACTCCCGCGTCCGACCGACGTCGATTCTCTGCGATGGTTTCGTCAAATGTCAGATATTTGTTCCACTTCGCTGCACATACGCAGAGGCGATTACGTCACCAACCCAAAGGCGAATCGTATCTACGCCGGTTGCGCAATCGACTACTACACCGCGGCGATGGAACAGATACCGGGAAACGATCCCGTCTTTGTGTTTTCCGATGATCCTCAGTGGGTGCGTGAGAATCTACCTCCAGTGAAACCGCTCGTTTTTTGCGTTGCCGACACGCCGCGCGGTGCACTGGATGACCTCTGGCTGATGGCGCAGGCGCATCATCACATCATTGCAAATTCGTCGTTCAGTTGGTGGGGAGCGTGGCTCGCCGGTGCCGAGAAAGGAATGACCATTGCGCCACGAAAATGGTTCAACGATACCAGCGTTGAAGACCGCGACCTCGTTCCAGGTCATTGGACCCGGATCTGACTAAGCCCCCGTTGCGGCCGGCAGGCAATGGTAAAGAAACGGTACTGAGTACACGAACCGTTGCGATTGCCGCCGCCGCAGAATGGTCTCGGCCAGATCCGCCCACTGTGGATTGGGTGCGACTCGACGATGACGCTCGACGTACGACTCAAACTCGCTCGATTTGGTGACGCGGTAGCTGCGTGGATGACGCCACCGAACCTTTCGTCCCTTTCGTGTCGGCTGGCGCTTGTGGAGGTGAAACGCGTCGTGGCCTACCATTGAAAAACGACAGAGGAAGCCGAACAAGAAGACAACGTCGCCACCAAATGAATACCACTCGGCTTGTTCCCAGATCTCGTCGATGGCAGCCCTGAGCGAATCGGTGCGAAAGAGTCCGTAAACCAGATTGGCTTTCCCCAATTTCTCGGGGTCATTGAGGAAAAACTCGATGTCCCGTGGTTGCTCACCGCTGGACGTGAAACGGGAGAATCCTTCGCATTGCAGTATCCGGCGATCGTCCAGGTTGAGAATGTCGACTGAACTCATCGCCATGTCGGCCCGTGGCCATCGTCGCAGCAATTCGAGATTTGCTGTCATGAATTCCGGATGCCAGAGATCGTCATCGCTTGCCCACATGAAGAAGGGCTTGTCACCCTGGCTGGCGGCGAAGTGAAAATTGCCCGCAGCACCCAGGTTTTCAGCATGCCTGTGAAATCGAATTCGGTCGTCATCGGCTGCAGCCTGCTGGCAGATTGACATCACTCGAGGATCGGGTGAGGCATTGTCGCTGATCAGCAGTGTCCAGTTTTGGTGTGTCTGAGCCCGCATACATCGGATCGTGTCTTGCAAACCATCGGGACGGTTGTAACAGGGAAGCCCCACAAAGATTTCGTCGTCCACAGCGGCGCTGTGCGTGTCGTTCATGACGGGAAACTCCTATTGCGAGAAGACAGGCGTTGCAGTAGCCTCACCCGATCATCTTACGGATTGAGATGAAGTCCCGGACACCCCACATCAAGGAGGAGTGCTGTGCCGGTCGTGATTCTTGCTGGAGGGATGGGTACACGTTTGCAGGAGGAAACTGCAACGCGACCAAAACCGATGGTCGAAATCGGTGGTCGTCCCATTCTGTGGCACATCATGAAGCACTATGCCCACCACGGACAGAACGAGTTTCTGGTCGCATGCGGGTACATGGGTGACTTCATCAAGGGGTATTTCCTCGACCAATACAACCTCAGCGGCAATCTTAAAATCGACTTTGGCCGCGGCATGGTCCAGCGGACTGAAGCGGAATCCGAAGATTGGTCGGTCAACCTGATCGATACCGGACTGACGACTCATACAGGCGGACGTCTGCGCCGTTTGCGAGAACACCTCGAGGGCGGCACGTTCATGCTGACCTACGGCGATGGGGTCAGCAACGTTGATGTCGAGCAGCTCCTGGCGTTCCATCAGTCGCACGGGCGAATCGCTACGGTCACAGCGGTGCGCCCACCGGCTCGCTTCGGCGGTCTGGTGACCAACAACGGATTGGTGGATCGATTCACCGAGAAACCGGTCTCGGGCGAGGGCTGGATCAACGGCGGCTTTCTTGTCTTCGAACCGGCGATCTTCGATTACCTGAAATCAGATCAGTGCAGCCTCGAGGCCGACGCCCTCGAGCGTGTCGCCGCGGATGGACAACTGGCCGCATATGAACACGGCGACTTTTGGCAATGCATGGATACGCTGCGTGACAAAGAGTACCTGCAACGGCTCTGGTCGAATAACCAAGCGCCCTGGCGATCGTGGGACCGTGACGAGAAACATGCACGCCTGCGTGTGATGCCGACCAAACGAGCGGCCTGATGCCCCGGCATCAAACTAGCAAGTTATTTCATTGATGGTTGAGGTAGGGATGGATTCCAAATTCGATGCCAAGTTCTGGCAAGACCGTCGGGTGTTGGTCACCGGTGCCACCGGGCTGGTCGGCGGCTGGCTCGTCAAACGGCTGCTCGATGCCGAAGCGGACGTGGTCTGTCTGGTGCGTGACTGGACACCGCAGGCGGAGATCATTCGTTGCGGCGACATCGACCGTGTGACCGTCGTCCGTGGGGACATCTGTGATCAAGTTTGCCTCGAACGCACGCTCGGCGAGTTTGAGATTGAAACGGTGATTCACCTTGCCGCGCAAACGATTGTCGGGATCGCCAATCGGAATCCCGGTTCTACATTCGAGGCGAATATCGGCGGCACATGGAAGTTGTTGGAAGCATGCCGCCGCAGTCCGCGTGTCCAGCAGATCGTATTGGCATCCTCCGATAAAGCATACGGTGACGCCAAAGTGCTGCCCTACACCGAGGAAACACCTCTGGCGGGCATGCATCCCTATGACGTCAGCAAGTCGTGCGGCGATTTGATTGCGCAAACCTACGCCAACACGTACGACTTGCCGGTCTGCGTCACGCGATGCGGGAATTTCTACGGCGGCGGCGACCTGAATTGGAATCGCATTCTGCCGGGAACGATTCGCAGCGTTCTGCGGGAGCAACCTCCGGTGATCCGCAGCGATGGTTCGTTCATCCGCGACTACTTTTACGTCGAGGACGGCGCCGCGGCGTACATGCACCTTGCCGAGCAAATGGCGGCCAAGCCTGAGTTGGCCGGCGAAGCCTTTAATCTTTCAACCGAGATCCAGGTTTCGGTGCTCGAGCTTGTCGAGCGTGTTTTGAAAGTCATGGGCTCGGACATCAAGCCCGTCGTGCTGGGCGAAGCCAGCAACGAAATCAAGCATCAATACCTCGATGCGGAAAAGGCCAGGCGGATGCTTGGCTGGGAACCGCTCTTCACTCTGGACGAAGGATTGACCAGGACGATCCAATGGTACAGGAATTACATTCAAACGACGTCTCAGCAAGCAAGCCATGTCGGTGCCGGTCGTGCTCAGGCAGCCGCCTGAGCCTGGTCCTTTCGCTTGGCCGTACCCCGCTGGCCAACGCTCTGCTCAACGAGAACCAATTGAACGAGCCGGAGGCCACTTGGCCGCTCGAGCTTGTTCGCTGCGAGGATTGCTCGCTCGTCCAGATCACTGAAACCGTCCCGCCAGAGACGTTGTTCAGCGATTACGCATACTTCTCGTCGTTCTCTGACACGATGGTCGCCCATGCACGACAGATCGCGGAGCGACTGACCGACCAGCGGGGGCTGGGCAGCGACAGCCTTGTCGTCGAGGTGGCAAGCAACGACGGGTACCTGTTGCAGTGGTACAAAGAGTCGGGTGTTCCCGTGCTTGGCGTCGAACCTGCTGCGAATATTGCGGAGGTCGCCCGCAGCGAAAAAGGGATTCCCACCGTCAACACGTTCTTCGGTCGTGATGCGGCCGCGGAGCTGGCGGCCGAAGGCAATCAGGCCGACATCATTCATGCCAACAATGTGCTGGCGCACGTCGCGGATCTGAATGGGGTCGTGGCCGGATTCCAGAAACTGCTCAAGTCCGGTGGCCGCGTGGTTGTTGAATGCCCGTACTTGAAATCGCTGATCGACGATGTCGAGTTTGACACGATCTATCACGAACATCTTTGTTACTTTTCGCTGACGGCATTGGACGGCTTGTTTCGCCGACATGGGTTGGCGATCGTCGACGTCGAAAAACTCTCGATCCACGGCGGCTCGATTCGCATTTTTGCCGCTCACGACGAGGAAGCCGAAGTTTCTGATTCCGTCAAGGAAATGCTCGGCGAAGAATCGACCTGGGTGGACCAGGTGGCGTTCTACGGACGATTTGCCCAACGCGTTGAATCACTCCGCGAGGAATTGGTGCAGCGTCTTCAAGAACTCAAGGCAGCCGGGCGGCGCATCGCCGTCTACGGCGCTTCGGCCAAGGGCAGCACCCTTTTGAATTACTTCGGCATCGATAATTCGTTGATCGATTACGTCGTTGATCGCAGCACAGTCAAACAGGGCCGATTCACCCCGGGAACCCATCTGAAGATTCATGATCCCGATCGACTTGCCGAGGATCAGCCTGATTATTGCCTGCTGCTGACATGGAACTTCGCCGACGAGATTCTGAGTCAACAACAAGAATATCGCGACGCCGGCGGCAAGTTCATCATTCCGGTTCCCGAAGTCCGCGTCGCCTGAGCGTCAAGCATGCGTTTTTCTCCAACCCGTTTCAGCGACGCCTGGCTGATCGAGCCAGAGCGACTCGAGGATGATCGCGGGTATTTTGCGCGCACTTGGTGCCAGGGCGAATTTGCCGAGCATGGGATTCGTTCAGAACTGGTTCAATGCAGCGTCTCGTTCAACAAGTCGCGCGGGACATTGCGGGGCATGCACTTCCAAGCCTCGCCACACCCGGAAGCGAAACTGGTGCGCTGCACGCAGGGTCGGATTTTTGACGTCATTGTGGACGTTCGCACCGGCTCGTCCACCTTCGGCCTTTGGGAAGGTTTTGAGTTGAGCGCCGCCAACGGGCACGCGCTCTATATACCTGAAGGCTTTGCCCACGGCTTCCAGACGCTCGAGCCGAACTCGGAAGTCTTCTATCAAATGAACGAGCGTTACCATCCCGAATCGGCAAGGGCGTTTCACCACGCCGATCCGTCGGTCGCGATCCTCTGGCCAATTCCAGTGACGGTGATCTCCGAAAAAGACGATGCAAACTTGAATTTGGATTCCGTGATCGACAATCCCTCGAGTCTCAAAGTTTGATTCAGATCCGGAGGTAATCCAGAATCATGCGCATCGCGTTATTTGCCGCTGAACAAGTCGGTTTGAGGATCGCGCATTTCTTGCGCGAACAATCGGCCTTTCCCACGTGCGTTGTGCTCGATGCCAACGATCGCAGGGGAATGAACGACCAGATTCAAACGGCAGCGGGAAGTTGCGCTGCGAACACCATTCTCACAAACCGCCAATCTCGCGCGCATCTGGCGCAGCAGCTGAGCGAATTTTGCCCTGACCTCTGCATCCTCGCGTGGTGGCCGTACATATTGAAGCCGGATGTTTTGACCGTGCCCCGAATCGGCTCACTTAATTTTCATCCGAGTTTGCTGCCGCACGGTCGCGGAAAGTCGCCCAACTTTTGGTCGATTGTCGAAGGGACGCCATTTGGCGTCACCATTCACTGGGTCGATGAGGGAATTGATTCGGGCGATCTGGCCTACCAGCAAGAGATTCCTATTTGCTGGGAAGATTCCGGCAAGACTCTGTATGAAAAGGCGCTCGACGCCCTGGTGACGTTGTTCCAAGAGCACTGGCCGGAGATCCATCAGGGCAACATTCCAAGGATTCCGCAGGATGGTGAGGCTGTGTGTCATTTTCAACGCGAACTTGACGACGCTTCGCGAATTGATCTCGACGGTACATACCGCGGTCGGGATGTATTGAACATTTTGAGAGCCCGCACGTTCGAGCCGCATCCAGGTGCCTGGTTCATCGACGGCGGCAAACGCTACGAAGTTCGAGTTTCCGTTTCGCAAGTTGAGGAAAAGAGAGATGACGCCAGAGCAATTCGACGAGCATAATCGCGCTGCCGTGTTGGCAATGGGCGAGGACCAGGAGATGGTCCAATTGACGCAGCAGTGGTTTCAAAAGGCATCGAAGCTGGAGTACTCCTATCACTTCAAGTGGCTTGGGATTCCAATCATCCAGTTTCCGCAGGATGTCGTGGCTGTTCAGGAGTTGGTGTGGGACATCAAGCCGGATCTGATTGTTGAAACGGGTGTCGCCCGCGGGGGTTCGCTGATCCTGTACGCCTCGCTGTTGGAAATGATTGGCGGCGAAGGGACCGTGTTGGGTATCGACATCGACATTCGCCCACATAACCGTGCCCTGATCGAAACTCATCCAATGTCGCGCCGGATCGAGTTGCTCGAAGGTTCATCGGTGGCGGACGAAATCGTCGAGCAAGTATTCCATCGTGCAAGTTCCGCAAAGCGAGTGCTGGTGATTCTCGACTCGAATCACACACATGAGCACGCTCTGGAGGAAATGAAGAAGTACTCTCCACTGGTCGACAAGGGCAGCTATTTGATCGTATTGGATACGGTGATCGAGGACATGCCGAGCGAATTTTCCTCGCAGCGGCCGTGGGGTCCAGGCGACAACCCGAAAACGGCGGTCCACGAGTTTCTGAAAACCAATAGTCGTTTCGAGATTGACCGCGCGATCCAGGACAAGCTGCAGATAACAGTCGGACCGGACGGCTACCTGAAGTGTGTCGCCCCGATTGCACAGGAAAAGGCTGCGTGACTATGAAGCGGATTCCGGTCGCAGGGCCATCGATTACGCAGCGAGAAATCGACTACGTGACCGATGCCGTCGAGACATGCTGGTACGGCGAAGCCAACAAGTACAATGCGAAGTTTGAACGTGCTTTCGCAGACTATGTTGGTGCGAAACATGCTGTGTCACTTCCCTCATGCACATCCGCGATTCATCTGTCTCTCGCCGCGCTCGGCGTCGGTGAGCGGGATGAGGTGATTGTTCCCGATGTGACCTGGATCGCATCGGCAGCGCCGATCCACTACGTCAATGCGACGCCTGTTTTCGCAGATATCGACGAAGCGACGTGGTGTCTGTCTCCTGAATCGTTCGAGAACTGCATTACGCCGAAAACCAAAGCCGTGATCGCGGTCGATCTGTACGGCAACATGCCGAAAATGCACGAGATCATTCGCATCGCACGCCGCAATCAGATCGCGGTCATCGAGGATGCGGCCGAAGCCTTTGGATCAGAGATCGGCGGGCAACGGGCCGGAAGTTTCGGAGATACGGGAGTGTTCAGCTTTCATGGATCCAAGACGATCACGACCGGTGAAGGTGGAATGTTGGTCACCGACAACGATGATCTCTTCGAGCGTGTCTGTTTTCTACGAGATCACGGACGTGTGCCCGGCGATGTAAGTTTTCGGAATCGCGAGGTCGCGTTCAAATACAAGATGAGCAGTATGCAAGCCGCCCTTGGTCTGGCGCAAGTCGAGCGCGCCGAAGAAATTGTCGGGCGTAAACGGGAAGTGTTTCAATGGTACTCCGACGACCTGTCGGAATACGAGGGCGTGTCACTTAATCCCGAACCGGTGGGGACGCGAAACTCTTACTGGATGTCGACGGCGCTTGTCGATTCCGCGCTCGGGATCGGCAAGGAGGTTTTGCAACAGCTGCTTTACGACGCCGGGGTCGATACTCGACCGTTCTTCCATCCGCTGAGCGCGATTCCCGCGTTCGCCGAGCACCCCCAGGCTGAATTAGCGAAAGTGCGAAATCATTGTGCCTACGACATTGCCATGCGGGGTGTGAACCTGCCTTCTGGTCTGAATCTGAGCCGTGAAGACGTCTCGCACGTCACCGCTGCACTGAAATCAATCATCGATGAGCATCAACGGCGGCAACCAAGACGCGCGGCCTGAGTCCTGAGCATATTCATTCGCGCCGCCGAATCACGTGGCTGCATTTCCGGAGTCTGCAATGAAAAATCTGAGCGAAAAATTGACCATCATCGTGCCGACGCGAAATCGCCCGGCATTCGTGCGCAGATTGTTCCATTTCATGACGCAGATGGAAGTGCCGAGTCAGTTTCTCGTCATCGATTCGAGCGATCAAGAATCGTTCGACGACAACGCTCGCACCATCGCCGCGGCATCACCCGATCTTCGAATCGAACATCGACATGATCAGGCGGGAATGATTACGAAGTGTCGAAAGGCGATGGAAACGGTCGACACGCCCTACACCGTTTTTTGTGCTGATGACGATTTTGTGTTGCCCGATTCAGTCGATTCCTGCATCCGCTTCCTGGATGAAAACGAAGGCTACTTTGGTGCCACCGGCAGCTGGGTATCGGTGAATACAGAAAAGGAAAACCGATGCCATCAAACGCGCTGTTTTACCCTCGCCGAAGACGATCCACTTGATCGGTTCGGAAAGTTGGTTCGTCGATGGTTCGCAACTTTTTACTGCGTCTATCGAACGGATCTATTAACGCGTTCGTGGATCGTTACGGACGATGCGTGTGACTACGATAAAGCTCGCGTGTTCGCCGAAACGATGCTCGCAAAGCTCAGCGTCGTCTACGGAAAACTTGCGATCCTGCCTCAGCTGCACCTGTTGTTCCAGCTTCACGAGCAAAACGAGCATCGCAGCACACCGCTCGTTTCAGACCCCGACTCGACCGCGCAAATGTACGAGCAATTCGCCGAAGCTTTGGCAACGGAGATTGCAGACGTGCGAGGGTCGGACCGCGAGGAGGCGAGGTCGTTTGTCGATCAATACTACGGGTTCTGGCGTGACGGGACCGACGCGGTCGTACCTAGAAAAGGATCGCTGAAACGATTCACAAACAATCTCAAGAACCAGGTGCTGCTGACTCGTGACCGGATCATCACCGATCCGGTCAATATCTGGCTTCGCCGTCGTATTGCGCAGAGCCACCCGCTTTGCCAGTCAACCTCGTGGCAATTGGCGTATGATTTGGCTTGCCGTTTTCCGCACGGCATGCCGGAGCAGGATTTCGATTCGGTCTCCGTTTCCGACGCGGCGTGACGGAGTGATCGTGCCTTTCATCGACATCCATTCGATCGAGTCTCAAGAGGTTTGTCCCGGGTGCCGATTGCGGACTCCCTATGGAAAGAACCTGATGCTTTCGTACCTGGAAATGGACGAGGGTGCGATGATCCCGATGCATGATCATCCGCACGAACAGGGCGGCATTCTGCTGGAGGGAAAACTCGAGTTGACAATCGGTGACGAGTCACGCGTGGTCAAACCTGGCGATATGTTTCTGATTCCGCCCGGCGTGCCTCACCAGGCCGTCGCGGTCGATGGACCGGCCATCGTGATGGATGTCTTCAGCCCCATTCGCGAGGACTACGCCAAATTGATGAACGACTACATTCCTTACAGCTGAGTTCCAGGGCGGCTACAGCACTTTTGACGGCATTCGGTTACGATAGGTTTCTCGCCCCGCCTGTCGGACTCTCCCCCCGTGTGCCGTTTCCACTCCATTCTTTCGCTTCTCCTCGCCGCCACCACAGTCGCCTTTTCCAGGGCGGACCAGGTGGACTACGCGACGCAGGTCAAACCATTGCTGGCTGAGAAATGTCACGCCTGCCACGGCGCGCTCGCACAGGAATCGGGGCTGCGGCTCGATACCCGAGCGCTGATTTTCGAGGGCGGCGACAGCGGACACGCGATTGTCCCGGGCGACCCGGACAAGAGTCTTCTGCTGGAGCGCGTGACGGCCGAGGATGACCAGCGAATGCCACCGAGTGATCAAGGGTCGGCGCTGCTGCCGGACCAGGTCGCGTTGTTGCGACAGTGGATTCGACAGGGCGCTTCGGCGCCGGACGAGCCAACGCCGCCGTCGCCGATTGAACATTGGGCGTTCCAAGGGGTCACGCGACCAACGATCCCCGATGTCCGGTCGCTCACAAACTCGACCAATCCAATCGATGTGTTGCTCGAGGCGAAGCGGCTGGAAAAAGGATTCGTCACTCAGCCGCCTGCTCCACGCACCATCTTGTTGCGCCGGCTCTATCTCGATTTGGTTGGATTGCCGCCCACCGCCGAGCAACTCAGCGACGACCGCCCGTACCAGGAGATTGTCGACGAGCTTCTGGCGAGCCCTCATCACGGTGAACGTTGGGCGAGGCATTGGATGGATGTCTGGCGCTATTCCGACTGGTACGGCCTCGGCGCCCAGCTTCGTTACAGTCAGAAACACCTTTGGCACTGGCGCGATTGGATCGTTGATTCACTCAACGCCGACAAGGGTTACGACCGTATGATCCGGGAAATGATTGCCGGTGATGAATTGGCGCCGGCCGACGTCGATGCGATCGCTGGCACGGGTTACCTCGCACGAAATTATTACCTGTTCAATCGTACGACCTGGCTCGACAATACCATCGAGCACACGGGCAAGGCATTTCTTGGATTGACTTTGAATTGCGCGAAGTGTCATGACCACAAGTATGACCCGATCACGCACGAGGACTATTATCGTTTTCGCGCGATCTTCGAGCCGCACCAGGTTCGCCTCGACCCTATTCCCGGAGTGATCGACTTCGAGAAAGACGGATTGCCGCGAGTCTTTGATGATCATGTGAATCTCGCAACCTATTTGCACCGGCGCGGCGATCCGAAAAACCCGGATACCGATCGAGTGATCGAGCCGGGCGTGCCCGTGGTTTTGGAAAGCTTCGCGCCGGCAATCGAGCCGGTGGAACTGCCCCCGGCGGCTTACGCACCAGGCTCGCGAGATTACGTCCAGGCCGACCACCTGGCAAACGCGACCACGGGTGTGACAAACGCGCATCAGGAATTGGCCGATGCGAAGAGGACTCTCGCCGAGCTGCCCCCGGAAATTCCCCAACCGACCAATGCGTCCGAGCCGTTCGATTTGATCGAAGAGTTTGATCGAACCAATCCCGATGTGTGGAGCGTCATCGGCGAGGGATGGGAATACCGTGACGGTGCGCTTCATCAAACCGTATCAACTCGCGAGCGGCAAATGGTTCGTCTGCTCCGCGATTTGCCCCGCGACTTTGAGCTGAGTTGCCGCTACACGACGACCGGGGGCACAACCTACAAATCAGTGACCTTCCGATTCGACCAGAGCGAAGACGATCAACACGCCAATTTCGTTTACACCAGTGCTCACGCGCCGGGCCCCAAAGTGCATGTCGCGTTCACGCGTAGCGGCACCACGACCTACCCGCCCGAAGGGCGCAAGAGTCACAAGATTGAAATTGGCCGAAAATACGAGATCCGGTTCGCCGTCCGCGATACGCTTGTCAACGTTTGGCTCGACGGCAAGTTCATCGTGGCTTACCGCTTGCCCG
This sequence comes from Rhodopirellula sp., assembly GCA_024644085.1. Lineage (GTDB taxonomy): Bacteria > Planctomycetota > Planctomycetia > Pirellulales > Pirellulaceae > Rubripirellula. Next base: position 3,551 of record JAHELS010000087.1, on the reverse strand, counting down.
ATCGCCGTGAAGGGTTTTTGAGTCTCTCGGGCTTTGACGCGACGGTTGCATTCGATTCGATCACGATTCGCTCGCTTGATCGCGAAGTCGAGTTGACGCCGGCAACCAACCAGGCTGTGTCTTCGGTTTCCGATGCTGAAATGGCGGTCAAATTAGCGGAAGCGAACCTGACCGCCGCGACGGCACGGTTGCGATCGCTCGAGGCGACGATTGCGGCCGACGACGCTCGGTATGGTTTCGAGGGCGAATCGGAATCGGCAAGCGACCTCGCCCGCCGCGCAGCAAGATTACAGACCGAAGCTGAAATAGCAGCGGCTCGGCACCGCGTTCTTGCCGACGCGGCGGATGCCAAGAAACTAGCCGCAGCAAAAGAACAGCTTGCATCGGCGGAGAGAAAGTTGCAGGCGATTGATAAAGGGGATTTCCAATACCAATCCCTCCGCGGCGCGAAAAAGGCACTGGAGACACCGGCGCACAAGGAACCCGATTACGATGTGACCTATTCCCAAGTCAGCACGGGACGCCGCCTTGCACTGGCGAATTGGATGGTCTCAGCGAAAAACCCGCTCACGGCGCGCGTTGCCGTCAATCACGTGTGGATGCGGCATTTTGGAACGCCGCTTGTTGAATCGGTCTTCGATTTTGGTCTTCGGTCCAAGCCTCCGCTTCACGCCGACATTCTGGACTTGCTGGCCTACGAATTCATCCAATCAGGATGGAGTTTCCATCATCTTCATCGACTGATCGTGTCGTCCCAGACATTTCAACTCGCGTCATCAACGGCGGGCGGCGATTCGGCAACGATTGCCGCAGACCCAAACAACGAGTATTTCTGGCGAATGAATTCACGGCGAATGGAGTCGCAGGTGATTCGTGACAGCCTGTTGTCACTTGCGGGCAAGCTGGATGTCACAATCGGTGGGCCGTCGATTGATCCAAGTCCCGGCGCGACCCGCCGAAGCCTGTATTTCAAGCACTCGCGCGACCATCAGGACCGTTTCCTTGGGGCGTTTGACGACGCCGACATCTTGCAATGTTACCGGAGGAGTTCGAGTATTGTTCCGCAACAGGCACTCGCGCTTTCCAACAGCAGCCTCTCGATCAACATGGCAGCAGACATCGAAGCACGCTTGACTGCAGCACCTGCAAAACCCCGTCGAGAAGATTCCGCCTCGCGCGAGGCATTCATTCAAGATGTCTTTACCGTGCTGCTGGCGCGGCCCGCAAGCGATGCAGAGTTACGCGAGTGCCAGAATTTCTTTGCCGAAATGGCGGCACTGGACAGCCAGGGGGGTTCCGACGCGGCGAGGCGGGCGCGAGTCCGATTTGTCGGGGCGATGTTAAACCACAACGACTTTATTACCATTCGATGAAATCGATGTTCCGCGATCAACGTTTTCCGAACCGATTGTCGACCCATGGTTCTCGCCGTCAATTCTTGACCGCGGGGTTGGGTTTCGGATCGCTGGCGCTCGAATCGATGCTTTCTGGCGATGCAATTGCCGGCGGCGCGATGCGGCACGTCTTGCCCGATGGACGGCCACATTTTGCGCCGAGGGCCAGGAGCGTGATCTGGCTTTTCATGCGAGGCGGGGTCAGCCACATGGAGAGCTTTGATCCCAAGCCCGCACTGAATCAATATGCCGGTCAGACGATTGCTCAAACTCCGTTCGCAGACGCTCAGAATCCCGACCGCTTGAAGAAAGTTCGGGTGGTTGTCGTCAACGACGCCAACGGCCAGCAGCGCAACAAGCTGTACCCGTTGCAAGTTGGATACAAGAAGCACGGCCAGAGCGGAATTGAAGTCAGTGACTGGTTCCCCCACATCGGTTCGTGTGTTGATGACATCTCAGTGATCCGATCGATGTGGACGACCGATGACAATCACGGAGCCCAAGTGCAATTTCATTCGGGTCGACACATGCTCGACCCCCGCGTTCCAACGATTGGAGCGTGGGTGAATTACGGTCTGGGGACGTTGAACGAGAACTTGCCTCAGTTCATCAGCATGGGGCCGCGATTCTTTGACGTTCGCGACGGGCATTATCTGGGGCCGGCGTTCGACGCGGTGACGTTGAAGGTCGACCCCGACAATCCGCTCGATTTCGCGCAGCCCGAGGGAGACATCACGCCTCAGCAGCAGCAGCTGGGATTCGGGCTTGTCAACCGGCTGAACCAATTGGCGGCTGATCAGTATCCGCATGATGCGCAGCTCGACGCGAGGATCAAGTCGTATGAACTGGCGTATCGAATGCAGACGGCCGTTCCCGATGTGATACGGTTTGATACCGAGACTGAGTCGACGAGACGACTTTACGGGTTGGACCGGAATGAAACGCGTCCGTTTGGCGAGCAGCTTTTGGCGGCTCGCCGATTTGCCGAGCAGGGCGTTCGATTCATTCAAATCATGCACGGGGGCGGAGCGGCAGGCGCATGGGACCAGCATTCAGCGTTGAAGACGAAGCATGCGGAGTTGGCGATGCAGGTCGATCGGCCCGTTGCGGGATTGTTGAAAGATCTAAAGCAGCGCGGCATGCTGGACGAAACCCTGGTCGTCTTCGCCACTGAATTTGGCCGCACGCCGGGGTCTCAAGGATCCGACGGGCGTGATCATCATCCGCATGGGTTCAGCATCTGGATGGCTGGAGGTGGAATCAAGGGAGGTGTGGCCCATGGTGCGACCGACGAAATCGGATTTCATGCCGTCGAACGTCCTCATTACGTCACGGACGTTCATGCGACGCTGCTACATCAACTGGGACTTCATTCACATCGAATGAATGTTCCGGGCCACAAGCGGCTCGAGCAGGATTATGGACATGTGATTCACGATATCCTCGCGTGATTCCGAGCCCCCGTTGGGCAGGCTGGGATTTGGCTGTTCATTTCGTACCGACTCGTGCGAAACCTTCGGTCACGATCGCGGTTTCAAAGACTACAATGACGATGGACATGGACGAATTGTCTCCTTCAATTTCCAAGGGTTCGCTTGGTTGTCAGTGAATCGACTGCGCTACGCTATCAACAGTCCGACCCGGACGTTCGTTTGATGCTGCGCGTTCGCGAGGACGATGCCAATGCGTTCGCGGAATTGATGCAGCGGTATGAGGGGAGATTGGTCCGACTGATGCACACGATTGGGCCGCGGCACGACCTGGCGGAAGATTTAGCCCAGGAAACGTTCATGCGAGTGTTTCGTGCCCGCAAGAGTTACGAGGCGGGAGCGAAGTTTTCAACATGGTTATTCACAATCGCGGGGAATGTCGCACGCAACGCAGCGAGGTCTTTGGGGCGGCGTCATGAAGTCAGCGAAGTCGACGCACCGCGCCGCAGCGATGACGCGGCAAGTGGCCCACAGTTGTTGGCGGCGACGGCATTGGAAGCAAGTGGATTGATGCCCGCCCGGCTGGTCGAAGGAGTGGAGCGGGCCGAAGTGGTGCGAGCCGCGGTAGCGGCTTTGAGTGAGAGACAAAGAATGGCATTGATGCTTTCGCGGTTCGAGAACATGAGCTACGTCGAAATCGGCGAAACGATGAATCTTAGTACAAAAG
>JAHELS010000315.1 GCA_024644085.1 Rhodopirellula sp. | reverse complement strand
GCTACGCGAACTGGCTGATTCTGCGCGGCTTCCTGGTCGATGGCAAGCCGGACGCTGCGGCGAAGATGTTCAAGGATGGCCTCAAGATCTATCCGCTCAAAGCTGCGAAAAATCCACCGGCGATGGTGTTTGAGAACACCTCGGGAATTGCCGCCAACACAGTGCACGCGAACACGTTTGCGTTTTACAAAGAACTAAACGCTGTCATTCAGCGGGAACCGATCGAGATGATCGATCCGGAAACACGTGGACTGCTGGCAAGCATCGGCATCCAGAAAGGTAGGCCTTTCAAACCGGACGCTCGGATGAAGAAGATCCTCACCGAAGCCGCTGCGATCGGCAATGCGACCGCCAGAGCTATCTGGCTGAAGCCGCGTGATAAGAGTGCGTACCTCTACGAGAACAGCGGTTGGTACATGGTATTTCTCGGCGGAAATTACGAATGGTTGAAGGACGGCGGCGCGGGCGGGCGGTACCTGGACGCGCGCACGCTGTTCTTTTACGCAGCCACGGTCAACACACCGGCCATGGCAGCCAAGATGGTCGGCAAAGGCTCGCAGTATGCGTTCAACGCCACCGACAAGAACGGCGAATATCTCGATGGGAGCAAGAACTACACGCTGAATATTCCGGCAGACGTTCCGGCCAAGGATTTCTGGTCGGTCGTTGTCTACGATCCTCAGACTCGCTGCGAACTGCAAACCAGCCAACCCTTCCCAAGTCGCAATAACAAGCGCGATGACCTGATCGTTAACAGCAACGGTTCCGTCGACCTCTACTTCGGCCCAAAGCCTCCCAAAGGCAAGGAGAGGAACTGGGTTCAGACGACGCCTGGCAAAGGCTGGTTCGTCCTGCTGCGCCTCTATGGACCTCTGGAACCGTGGTTTGACAAGACCTGGCGGCCGGGTGAATTTGAGGCGAGCGAGTAGCCGGAAGAGCAGCTATTAAAAAGACTCACCGGCGTTGCGCCGCTGGTCGCAACTCGGTGATTTCAGACATCATGCGGCACCGAGTAAGAAGCCAATAGGAAGGACCTCATGAAATCGATTCGAACGACCGTGGTTCTGGCCCCAACGATTGTGCTTGCCATGGCTGCATCTCCGCTGTGCGCGCAACAAGACGGGTCGAGCGAGTCCGCAGCGGACGAGACGACGGTGCCGGTCACTGTCAAGTACTTCGCGCGCGCCGAGTCCGACCGCTACTTCGGCAGCACGGTCAAGCTCGGCGGGTTCGGCAAGCTCTACCACTACCGGACGCCGACGCCAATCGAGAATCAGGTGGTCGTGCGCATGAACCGCGACACACTGTACTCTGGAGGCGTGTTCGACCTGGATGCCGGTCCGGTCACCATCGCGCTGCCCGACACCGGCAAGCGTTTCATGTCGTTGATGGTCATCACCGAGGACCACTACGCGCTGCCGGTGGTCTACGCGCCGGTCACCTCCGCGTTCGATAAAACGCAGGCGGACGCGCGTTACATCATGGTGGTGGTTCGCACATTCGCCGATTTCGACAACCCAGCGGATCTTAAGGCCGCCAACGCGCTGCAGGACAGGATCGAGGTCAAGCAGGCGAGCATCGGCACGTTCGAGGTACCGAACTGGGATCCGGTCTCGCTGGGCAAGATCCGCGATCACCTCGCTGCACTGGCGGCGATGAGCGGCTGGACCACGGAGCGGCGGATGGGTGCGAACAGGAACGATGTCGATCCGGTCTTCCACCTGATGGCCACGGCCACAAGCTGGGGCCTTAACCAGCCCGAAGCGGCGGTCTACAACGTCGTGTTTCCCAAGGCCAACGACGGCAAGACCGTGCACACGCTCACGGTGAAGGACGTGCCGGTTGACGGGTTCTGGTCGATCAGCGTCTACAACGCCCAGGGTTTCTTCGAGAAGAACCCGCACAACTCGTACTCGATCAACAGCGTCACCGCCAAGCCGAACTCGGACGGTTCGTACACGATCCAGTTTGGCGGCTGCAAAAAAGACACGCCCAACTGTCTGTTCACGCCAGCCGGCTGGAACTATTCCGTGCGCCAATACCGCCCCCGCAAGAAGATCATCGACGGGAGCTGGGTGTTTCCGGAAGCCCAACCAGTGAAATAAGAAAAGTCAGAAGACCAACCCAATGAATCCACACATGGCAATCTGTTTGATAATCCTCGGGGCTTTCGCAATTGCACCGAGGCGACTGCTGGCGGACGAGCCCATCACCGTCGACAACTTTGTCCGAGCCGAAACCGATTACTATCTGACGAAGCGAAAAGACGCGGGTTATTTCGGGAATCTAACGCACCTGCGCGCACCTGTGAACATCGATCAGCAGCCAGTTGTCAGAGCCAACCGCGATACGCTGTATTCTTATGGCGTCTTTGACCTCATCTTCCCAGGAAACAGGTGATGAACGGTACCTGGACGTTCCCGGATCCTGTAGCTGAAAAGTAATGCGGTTACGGCCCTAACAAGTAAAATTCACTCGGACGGCAAAAAGCTTTGCTTGTTCCTCGCGCTGCTCGTTGCCGCCGCGAATTCAGATGATCAAGTGACAAGATATTCAACCAGCAAAGTGACGAAGATGACGGGGGACGAGGCGAAGGCGAAACAAGGATCATCGCGCAATCGGCTGATCGCTGGAGCATTCATCTTTGTTGCCGGGCAGTTAGCGCCCCTAGCGATTCCACTCGTGGCGAACTCGTCTCTCACCGCCACCTGGAAGGCGGCGCTGTCAGGATTGCTGCTACTGGGAATACCAGAAATCGCCATCTTCGTTTCCGTCGTTATCCTTGGAAAAGCAGGATTCGAAGCGCTGAAGTCGCGATTGCTCGGATCGCTGAAGGGTAGTCTCATGCCGAGCAGCGTATCGCGAAGACGATACTATGCAGGCCTTGTGGTGTTTCTGATCCCCGTTCTATTCGGCTGGCTGTCCCCGTACTTCTTCGAATCCACACCCGCGCTGGCGCGGAATCGACTCGGCCTGGCGATCACCGGCGACGCGATCTTGATCATCGGTATGTGTATGATGGGCGGTCAGTTCTGGGATAAGCTACGGGCCCTGTTTGTATACGAAGCGCACGTCACTTTTTCGTCCGCCTCTGAAGAGACAACTTTATCAGTTCGGGAGGCGACACAATGATTCGCAACAGTGTTGCTATTTTCTTTGTTCTGCTTGCATCGGCTGTCGGTCGAACTCAGGAAGCCACGACGCTGCACCCGCTGGAACCATCCGACACTTCAAGTCCTGCCGCCACTTTGAACAGCCTGATCGACTCGTGCAACGAACTTCACAAGCTGGTAGCCGCCGGGGCAGTCGTGGAGGAGCGCGAGTCAGAGGTCTTGCCGGTCACCGAGCGTATTCTCGACTGCCTTGATTTAAGCGGATTGCCTGGAGAGCTGCGTGGTAGTGCCGGCGTGCAATCCGGGGTTTTTCTTAAGGAAGTCCTTGACCGCATCGAGCTACCGGACGATGCGGATATCCCCGCCGTGCAACAGAAAGACGGCACCGAGTCGCCCCTGCGTTGGTTGATACCCGGCACACGAATGGCGATTGCGCGTCCCGAACAAGGACCGCGTCGAAACGATTACCTGTTCACTCCGGAAACGGTCCGCCGGGCGGCTGAATTCTACAGTGTGGCGAAGGTCCTGCCGTACCGAGACTCGGGCCGTAGCGTCTCACCCGGTCTGTATGACGCGTTCATTGCCGCGACGAAAAAGCAGCCAATGCAATCGACCGACACGTCCAGCCCACGCGGCACGCTGACCCTGTTTCTGGATTCCTGTAACGAACTCAATGATCTGATGCAAAAGGATCGTTACCGCGACCGCGACGATCCCGAGTTGCAGCGGCTGGCGCAGCGGATCATTTCCTGCTTGGATACCAGTCAGTTGCCGGAGTACTCACGCGAGTACTTTGATGCCGAAGCAGCGGTCTGTCTTAAAGAAATTCTCGACCGAATCCCGCTACCTCAAGCGGAGAAGATTCCTGGGATCGAATCCGTGGAAACCACCGATGGGGCTGAGGCACTGGTCCGTTGGCAGGTTCCCCGCACGCAAATCGCCATTTCAAAGCAGCAGGAAGGGCCTCGACGCGGCGAGTTTCTGTTCTCTGCGGGAACCGTATCGCGCGCGCCCGAACTATACGAAAAGGTACGGACGCAGACCTACCGAGTGGGCGAGCCGGCGGTCTCCGAGGGCTTCTATAAATGGTGGCTGTCAAGTCCCGGTAATCCGACGGTGGCCGCCCTGGTGGACCGATTGCCGGAATCGTTTCAAGGGCGTGAATTTGGCATGGCGATCTGGCAATGGATCGGCCTGATCCTCGCGATTCCAATCAGCCTGGCGGTAATGGTGCTCTTGTTTCGCTGGGGGCGACTTCGCGGCGAGCACGTGCGCGGGCACAGTCTGATTCAGTACTGGTTGAGCTTTGGCTTGTTCGTCGTCGCCGTGCTCGTCCCAATTGGCTTCAAGTACTTCGTGTGGGAATATCTGACGCTCCGCGCCAACGCTCTTTACGTTGTCAACTTTTGCTCGGATCTGGCCTTTCTGCTCGGTATCCTGGGGCTGATCGTGGGCGGCAGTAGCCGGGCTGCGGAAACGGTTGTTGCTCTACCGCACGTGACACCCGGAAGTCTGGATGCCAACCTGATTCGGATCATTTGCCGCGTGCTCGGCATTGTTGCCGCGGTGATTGTGTTTCTGGAAGGCGGCCATTATCTCGGCTTTCCGCTCACGACCCTGATCGCCAGTGCAGGAATTGGCGGCTTAGCCATCGCGCTGTCGGCACAAGGTCTGATGAAGGGTCTGTTCGGTACCGTGACGGTGTTGCTGGATAAGCCTTACCGAGTCGGGGAACGCATCGTGGTCAAGGGCCACGACGGTTTCGTCGAGGAGATTGGACTTCGCTCCACCAAGATCCGGGCATTAAGCAACCACTTGATCTCGATTCCGAATGACCAAATGGCCGACGCCGAGATCGAAAACATAGGCAAGCGACAACATATCTACCGCATGACCGACCTTCACATTCCGATCGATACAGCACGTGCACAAGTCGAAGATGCCATCTCATGTATTCGGTCCATCCTGGAGAGCCATGAGGGCATGGATTCAGACTTCCCACCGCGTGTTTACTTCACCGAGTTCAACCCTGATTCATTCAATATCCGCATGATCTATTGGTATGCGCCGCCCGATCGTTGGCAGTACTACGCGTTTTGCGAAAAGGTCAATCTGGAGATTCTCAAGACATTTGAAGAGCGTGGCATCCAGTTCTCGCTGCCAATTCGTCACACCTATTGGAAACACGACGCCGAACAAGGGCCGCTTGAGGTCACTCTTACGAATAAGAACAACGAATGATCGACTGGTAATCACTACCTCTGAAGAAGCGTCATCGAAAAGATGGCGATTCAAATTGGGTCATTGTTCGGTTGCCGAGACGCGATTTCGTGACACATGAGGCCGTGATCCTTGGTGAGTTGGGCGCATGTGAAAATTTCCGAATACCGAAGTTCGCCATGCGGGCCCGCGTGGGATTCACAATGGAAGCGGAAATTATTATTCATTGACACGTCCACGTCGCAGAGAAAGAATTCGCCAGATGACTTCGTTCAAGTGAGAGCGCCGGGGCGCACATCCGGGATCAAACAGCGGGGCAATGGAACATGAACGTACCCCCCAACCTCGAGCGTTTTAGCGGTGTTGATAATTCAAGTAGGAATCATCGCAAGTGCTTCTGTGATATCGACTAAGGAGCCAGGCATGGCACGAACTCCACGGCCAAAAAGTTCAATAGCCGTCTTGTCGCCCCGACTTGAATTCAAAACAACTCCTCGCGTTGATTCGTAGCGAGCTGTTTCTCTTTCAATTGCAACGGTTTACGCTGTTTTCTTGACGTTCGCTGCCAGTTCAAACCGCTGTCC
>JAHELS010000314.1 GCA_024644085.1 Rhodopirellula sp. | reverse complement strand
GCCATCCCCACAACTGAAGTTCTCGCACGGTTGGATGCTTGCGTAGTAACTCGAGTGCTTGGTCAACCGTGATTTCGCACGTCTCAGAGCATGGCCCGAAGCCGATTGTCATTTTGGTAGGCGAGAGTAGCAAGCGGTCCGAATCGCGTGCTTCTCCGCTGACACGCACACATGGCGGCAAGACGTCTGCGGGAGTTTGTGCGTGTTGTGGACTCTTCTGGGCCTGCCTAACCACAATTCGGGATTCCGTGTCACCGTCTAGCCTGAGCACAAACCATCCATTGTTCCTGATGTCCAATAAGTCGCATTGAAAGGAGATGCCATGTTCTGCCGCCGGCAGAGAGACGCGCATCGGAATGTCAATTCCCGTAGGGAGGCCAGAGATTACGAGTTTTCCATTCTTGTCCGATGCCGCCCCAAATTCGTGGTCCAGAATCAAAGCGTGCGATTTTGTAGCCGCCTGTGCAACTGCAGAGATTCTGATTGGGAGCGTTTCTGTCTGCTCGAACGTATAGTTTCGAATGATGGATGGACCTGGACTAATTGATGGATTTGAGAACATTTCCAGTGACAGAGTGGATTCAGGATTTAGGTATTGGTCAACCGAGTCTCCAACACGCAAGACTGCAGCGGCCGGCAAGATCGCTCCACCTTCCAGCTTGAACCGATGTTGTTTGGCGATTGGTTTTCCTCGGTGCGTATCGAGCCAGCGACGCATTTCGGGATACTTGCTGAATTTGGGTGAATCGCTTGGTGGAACGAAGACAAAACACGATTGGACGGGCTTGCCGGTCTCTTGGTCGTTTCTCCCACCGCGCTCATCGGGCTGGACGCCGTTGACAACGACAAAGGTCGCGGTCGCCAAGTTCGGCTCCTGCGATTGGACTCCAGGCATTGTCAATGCAATGATGACAACGCAAAGCGCGACGCGAAATGAAAGCGAGTGCGGTTGGCGATACCGATTGAGTTTTTGGGAAACCATCATTCTTGGCCTGATTGCTTCGACGATTGATCGGTGAAATGCGGATCCTCGCGAGATTTCTGGGGAAGATCCGATTTCGTCTCGTCCAGGGGACGAGACCGTGTCTCTTCCCGAACCTCGACGTGATTATCACCACGTACGCCGACCTAAACAATCGCGTCGGCGAAACCGTCGCGGTCCGTGGCGAGCTCAAACGTCAAAAGCTGCCCTCGGTTCTGGGTGTCGACGGCGGCCATTCGTTAACCCGACGGTTGGTCACTTTCGCTACCGCCAAGACAAGTGGCGAGGTTGGGATTCGGACGCTTGACTATAGGATCATTGACCGGAACGGCTTTCGCTGCGTCGGTCAAGTCGACCGCTTTAAGTTTGCTATATCTGGAACTGATGGAGGTTGGACCAGTTTACCGCACGAAGCGGGTCATTTTCGCGGCTTCGGTCTGGACACCTCCACATTGACGCGAAGGAATTTGAGTTTCGGGCTGGGCCCTCGTCATGTAAACTCCAGGAAGTCAGCCATCGATCAAAGGAATCCAAATGTCGATCGACCTACCGCCCGACCTTGAGAAGCGAATTCGCGCACAGATTCTTTCTGGCGATTTTCAGTCGGAACAGGATGTAGTGCGCGAGGCCCTCAATACGCTTGAGAAACGACAGCAGGGTCTGGGTGAGCTTCGTCAAATGATTGACGAGGCAGAGGAAGATATCGCGGCTCGGCGGGTGGGTCCGTTCGATACCGCGGCTACCAAGCAAGCGGTTCGAGAGCGCCTACGCGAGCATGGTGTGTCTGATTGATGCGGTTGGCAAGAAGAACGGAGGCTGCCGAACGCGACTTGCAAGAGATCGCTTTCCAAATCGCCTTCAGAGATGGACGGCCCATCGTTGCCGATCGAATTATCGATCAACTCGTCGGTGAATGCCAAATGCTTGCCGACACCGGACGAGACTCGCAACTGGGTACGGATAGCTCCGAACTCGGTGACGGAGTCCGTCTGTTCTCATTCGAACGTTGGGTGATTGTCTTTCGATACACCGAACACGGAATCGACGTCCTGCGCTTTGCAGATTCCAGTCAAGACTATTTGGCTTGGCGGCTGTAATTGGATCAACTGATCCGATTACGTGGATACCGGGAGTCACCGTCGCGCCAATTCTTCGGCAACGGCAAGCATCACAAGGGACGATTCGTCGCCTTTACGTCGTAAAATCAAAGCTCATCTCACCTGCACAGGTTGGACCACCCTAATTCACGATGGATTCTCAATTCGGCGCGGAGGTCGTTTTCACCGACCGCACGAAAGCGGCGCGGAGAAAGTTGAACGCAACTAAAGGTGTTGTTGGCTTTATCGACCTACAAGGAGGAAAGAAGGAATCTTTCAACTCACTACATCCACCGACGCCCATTCCGGTGCACTCGGTGCTCGTCTGGTGCAGTCAACGTGTAGAGCCCAAATCAAAAAACCTCGCCCAGCTTTTCACCCCGATGCTCAGCTCCGCCTGCCGATTGCGGGCGACGATTCATACCATCCGCAATAGTGACAATGAAATTATGCTCAACGAACAAGGCGAGTTGATCAGGGCAACGCTGTCGCCGGCTGGTTGCGAAGAGCGTTCCCGTGCCAAGTTGATTGCGCTACGAAGTTGCAACTCAATCGTCGCGGCGGGGTCACGTGGGCACATCCGGCGATCGCCAATGGGCATGTGTTCGCGCGCAGCGACACGGAACTCGTTTGCGCGTCTCTAAAACCCCACTAACGTCCGCGACAGCTTTTATGACAAACCCCTACGAACCACACCAGGAGCCCGCGAAGGATGCACTGCCCCCCGTGTTGTTGGTCAAGGGCAAATTCGCTGGTGGTTTTTGGAGTGTCGCGGCTATCGGTATTGTTGGCGGGCTGTTAGTCGTGTCCGGGTTGTGGGCCGGAGGAATTACTGCGATTCTAATGCCTGCGATTGCTTGGATTGGCGCGATCGCAGCACTGATGTTTCTGTTGCGAGGCATCCACATCGAAGCGTCAACAAAGGTAATCGCCTCGCTTTTGTTGGCAGTTCCGGCTTACATTCTGTATGTGCCCGTTTGTGCATTTAGCGCTATGCTAACCCGTACGTTGACGGGCGCCGAAGGTTATGGCCCTACCTTCCCCGGCATGGTCCTGGCATCGATCGTCTCTTTCGTTGGCGTTCTGCTGCTGTTTGCTGCTGGCGTGCGACGGCGATTCAGAGGCCGCGTTGACCCCGAAGTATCCGACGATGTATAGCGACGACGCGTTACCCGAGCGAGAGTCAGCATGACAAATCCCTACCAGCCACCGCAGGGGCCAACCGAGAATCGGCTAAAACGGTTGTTGGCTCCAAGTACGTATGTTGGCGGTAAAGTCAGCATTGTGCTGTTGGGGGTCGCGGCTGGAACGATCGCGGCGGTATTGATTCATCGGTATCTGGATTTCAAGACGAACAACATCTTTCCCTTTATTCTTACGTTTGCGGCGCCGGCAATCGTCTGGATCGGAACGATGTTCGCCTTGATGCTGATGCTCCGGGGCGCTCAAGTCCACGTGGCCAAGAAGATCTGGTTGTCTTTGCTGATGGCGATTCCGGCCTACATCTTGTATGTCCCCGTTTGCACCTATGGGTCGGTGTTCACGACCGAGTTTATGGGCTCGTCCGAGCGCACCGCGATGATACTCGTGTCGGTCACGACCTTCGTGGTTATCCTACTGATTGTCGCCGCTATCTTGCGACGTTGCCTGAAACAACCCGTCATAATGGATGACTCTGACATTGTCTCAACAACCCCGGCCGGTGTTGTCGCACCGTTGGATGAGCAGACGCATGAATAAGCCGTTAGCTTCGATCTCCACGTCCGCCATCGCTGCCATTGATCCACGTGATCGAGCGGATCACGTAATGATCGGCACCACAGACTCTCTGTGCCCCGAATGCATGTTGGTCGTTCCGGCAAAAATTATCACTCGCGGTCGTCGCGTTTATTTTCGCAAACGATGTCCCGAGCATGGCCTGCGCGAGGACTTCGTCTGTAGCGACTCCGGCTGGTGGGATCGCGATGAAGGTCACACGCCAGCCGTGCTGCCACAAGTTCGGTCGACCAGGGTTGCCAGGGGTTGCCCGCATGACTGTGGTTTATGCGATGACCATGAACAGCATACGTGCATCGGCTTGGTCGAGTTGACCGACCGCTGCAATTTGGATTGTCCGATGTGCTACGCCGGCAGCGGACCGGGTGGCAAGGATCATTCGTTTGAAGACATCGTCGCGTCGCTTGATCGGCTGGTCGAGTGTGAAGGCAACGCCGAAGTCTGTCAGCTCTCGGGAGGCGAGCCCACGATCCATCCCGATTTTCTGCGCGTGGTTGACGAGGCGCTGGCGCGGCCGATCGATTACGTGATGGTCAATACCAACGGGATTCGGCTGTCAAAGGACTCTGGTCTAGTTGACCACTTGGCGAAAAACAAAGATCGCATCGAAGTCTATTTCCAATGGGACGGGACCGATCGAAACGACGTGAAACGGATTCGTGGGGAAGACCTGGTCGATATCAAACGTCGTGCCCTCGACCGGCTGGGTGAAGCTGATATCCACGTCACGTTGGTTTCGACGTTGGCGTCACCTATGTCGCGTGATTTTTATCGCGACTTATGGTCCGAGGCGCTCAGTCGGCCCAATGTGACGGGATTGAGTTTGCAGCCGGCAACCTACAGTGGTCGACACCACGTACCACAAGACCTGGAAGATCGGATTACGTTCCCCGACGTGATTGCTGGCTTGGCAGCAGCCAGCGACGGGATGATTCGCGAAGATGATTTTGCACCGCTGCCTTGTGCGCATCCGAATTGTCACCAGATTCTGCTCGCGGCCCGCGACGGCGGACAGCTTGCGCCGGTCGGACGTGCGGCGCCGTTGAAAGAGAATCTTGATTTGATCGCCGGCGGACTTTGCTTTACACCGGAGAAATCCAAGCAGTTGGTGCAGTTGTTCCTGGATCGAATGTCGCACTGCGGCAGCGATTGTGGTTGTGCAGAGCCGGCACAAATTGGCGGGACAGAGATGGGCGGGACGAACGAGCCGACCAGCCAACCAGACGCGCTGTTGCAGCGATTCTTTTCGCGAGTTCTGATCGGGCAAGCGACAGCCAAAGACTTGATGCGGGTCACGATCACCAGCTTTTTAGACGCTTACAACTTTGATGTGCGTCAAGTAATGAAGTGTTGCACGCACCACGTTTTGCCAAGTGGTCACGTCGTTCCGTTTTGTGCGTACAACACTTTGTATCGCCCGGGACATTTAAAGCTGCCGCCAATTCTGTCGGAAAGCTAGCGTGCTGGGATCACGAACTGCCTACGCAATCTGCATGGTAATCGCAACAGTCGTTGCCGGCCTGCTCTTGCGCCGACGTCAACAGAATCTTGATCTCGACAAGGTGCAAAAGATTGGCATCGCGATCGGCGGATTGATTGGCGCGACGCTGGCGGCCAAATTGCCTTTTATCCTGGGTGCCGATCCTGCTGGTGGACTCTTTGGTGCATGGCTTAGTGACGGCAAGACGATTCTGTGGGCGCTGGTCGGCGGCTACATCGGTGTTGAAGTCGCCAAGTGGTCGGTTCACGTCACGACGCGTACAGGTGATTCTTTTGTGATTCCCGTGGCGATTGCGATCGCGATCGGACGCGTGGGCTGCTTGTTGTACGGTTGTTGTTATGGAATCGAAACCGACCAAACTTGGGGGATTCGGTTCATCGCAGCACCCGATAGCGGTGCGGTACTGCGTCACCCAGCACAACTGTACGAAATTATCTTTCACGTTAGTTTCGCCTTGATCGCTTGGGCGGGGATCGCGCGACAACGTCCGTCAAGTTTATTACAAGGCAATTGGATGCCGAATTATATGATTGCCTATGCGACGTTTCGATTCATCAGCGAGTATTGGCGGCCAGAACAGCGATTGGCA
>JAHELS010000313.1 GCA_024644085.1 Rhodopirellula sp. | reverse complement strand
TGCAGGGTCTGGGTCTTGCCATGACCGGAACCGGCGACGATGTGATGGTGCTCGAAACGTACCCTCTGCGGGACGACGAAGTCTTCCTCGCCACCAAACAGCTGCAACATCGGCGTGCCCGAGAGATAGGCAGTGACCAGGTCGCGCGGCGATTTCGCCTTGTACTCAGACGGCATACGATAGGCTCTTGAGAAATCGTGGACATCGTCCAGAGTCCCTCCCGAAGCGATGACAAAGTTGGTATCAAGTCGCTGCCTGAGACGTGCAAACACATCGAGTTCCACAAACTGATCCTCGAATGGCACAACAGCGAATTGCTTAACCGCTTCGGCGAGATCAGCAATGCGCTCGAGGCGAGACGTCGAGACCGCGATGCCGTCTTGCTCGTCCTCGTGCGGCAGTTCACCGAGCTGTTGGTCAAGAACTGAGAAACACGCGAGAGTGAAAGTGGTCAGGGCATCGCAAACGGCACGGAACTTCTCCAGCCTAGCTTTCAATGATTGGAGCTCGGCACTGAGCTCCCAATATTGGCTGACCGAGCGGGTATCGCGGAAGTCGATGTTGGGAAGCGCGAACAAGGCTTCGAATTCGATCAGTCTCCGGACAAAGAACTGGACTTCTTCATGCCGCTGTTCGGGCAGGTGCAAGGTGTCAACAACATCAGAGGCGATGCGACGGATGAGCGCCTCGACATGGCTTTCGGTTCGTATCCTGTTTGACGTCAGGAGCTGCTCGACGCGGCGGTAGAGCTCTTCTGCCTCCTGATGATCGGTCTTGCGGAAAAAGCCATAGACAAAGCGGTGCAGCCGGGCGCCGATGGGTTTGTTCATTACCACAACCTCGGAAAGGCTTTGAGCATGATTCGCCGTGAGGTCTCGGGATCATACTGGGGAACGTCTGTGACTTGCGTGCCATCCCAGTGTTTGGCGCTTTCCATGACAGATCGAAGGACAGAGACCATGTCCAGCAGACGCTGTTCCCTTTGTGAAATGTCGACGATCGACTTGCACCGAAAGTATCGACCGTGAAGCAAGTCCTTGACGTAGACGGTCTCGCGCAGCCGATCGTAAAAGAACCAGCCAATGAATGCGCCAGTGGCAATGGCAAGCGGTGTGCCAGTAGCGCGCCCCAAGAATCCTGACCAAATGAAAAACGCAGGTATCGTTGCGACAAGCCCGATGATGACGGACCATTTTGCCAGTCCTTCGATGTGAAGATCTATCAGCACCGCATGGCGGAAATCATACCGATTGATGATCTTTTGCTCATCGCCTTCAAGCTCAACCTTGCCCCAGAGCTTAAAGCGAACGGAGCGAAAAAGTCCCTGGGTCTGCTGATGACGCATCAGGATTTTCATCAGAAATCCCCCTATCCCCTAGTCGAGAATTGAGCCGAGTAAGCATGGAGAGGTCAAGTTGTGAAAAACGTTATCCACATGACCTGCCAATGACGCAGCACTTTAGATTGCCCGACGTCCAATCTTCGATAGATTGGCGTCATGCGGGGGATCAGTTTCATACTTCTCGTGGCTGTGCTCACGGCGCTGCCGGCCAGAGCCGAGAACTTCTTTGACAAACTTGGCCGCGAACTCGATCGCTTCGGTGAAAGTGTTGGGCGCGAGCTAGAGGGCGCACTGAAGCAGCGCCTCAATCGTCAAAACCGGACATCTGGCATCTGCGTGACCTACAACGGTGAAGGCAACAAAACTGATGAGCAACGCTGCGTTCAAAATGCAAGCTGCTCATCACAAAATCGCTGCGTCCTGGATTATCGTTGGCCATCAGGCCTCAAAACCGTCGTTGACGTGACCCGTGGGCGTCAGCCCGTTTTGAATGGAAGGGAGGCGCTTCACAGCCCGGTCGGCCCAATCTTCTGCGTCACAAGTCTGGCGACCACCAACCGGTTTTGTTTTGTCAAACGGGGTCAAGGGAGAGCGCCAAGGGTCGTTAGTGCGTTCAATTCTGGCGGAGCGCAACCGCCGAACAATGACGCTTTGGCAAATGATGGGCTCACAAATCAGGCGGCCAAACCTCAGGGCACGATCGGCTTGATCAACAACATCATGACCGTGGAAGAGGTGGACGAGTTCTTCCACGACCTGACCCTGGACCAACTCGCACCGATCAACGCGTTCGACAGATGCCAAGAGCATCTGTTGGGGTACGTAATGAAGATTGCCAATCCTGTACCGCTCAGAGCAAGGGCGCGCGCAAGACAAGTGTGTGCCATTGGAGCAAAGCGTTACGGCCAACGGCTCGTCAAGGAGCACAGTGATCAGCACATTGCAGAGACGAGGGCCAAGCCGGCATCACTGAAAGGATTGCAGGAAAACGATTGGTTCCGGCTTGATGGACCGTTCCCCGCCTTCACTAGGCAGCAACAGCGACAAGTACTCCAGCGTTACGAGAGCGGAATTCGAATACACCGAAGCGCTGCGATCGTGAATGCCAAGGCCGAGATCGCGAAGACATTCCGTTCGGCAACGCCACTTGCCGAATCTGGGAACGTCGCACTGGACCTCTGCAACCTGAAACACAATCCACCAGTCGATTTGGTTCAAAGCTGCAAACAGCATCGCGATCAGTTCAATCGGCGCGTCCAGGCTGAACGATGCAATCGCGCGGTCAAAGCATCCGGAGCATCAAAAGACATCCTCGACATGCCCTTGCTCGCGTTGGGAGAGCGTTACAATGCCTGGCCGGTTCGCAAGGTGATCTGTGCCGGGGTCGGCAACAAACCGAACTACCGGATCACTGTCGGAAGCGGCTTCCTCCCGCTTGTCAGCTCTCCGTCCCTGCAGATTTATGAAGGAGAGGATGTGAAGCTGCTGGACGTCGAGCTTCGCGTGGCATCGGAGCGTGATGGTCGCTCATTCAGCAAGTTGCTGCTCGATATCGCGACAGGCGAGAATGAACGAGATGTTCCAGAGTTCCTGATTGTGGAGCGCATCGCTTACGCACGCAAAGATTTGAAGTGGAACGATGACCGTGCGGTCATTGGCTGCGTGTTGAACTTCGTCAGATGCCAGTAGCAGCGGCGCTACCGCTTCCCCCGATGCCTGCGTTGAGGTGGATGCGGCTCGGCAGCTGCGTTGGCGACGAACCGCCGAAGCCTCTCATTCAGATTCACGGGATCGCAACCGAGCTGACAAACCCCAAAGCGTTTGATCTTGTCCGCTGCGCCAGCAAAGATGGGATAGGGACACTCGGGCATGGAGAGTTGCAATGTCCGGTCTCTCATCCGAACATAGGATTGGTACGGTGGCAGTTCGCAGAGCGAATAATCATCTCGGGTGAGGCGAAACTCCGGTTCGATGAGTTGTGCATCGAGAACGCCGATCCGGAACGCGATTGTCGTTCCAATAGTTCCCATGATCGCCGCTTTCAGTTTGGGTGGCAGCTGGTCGAGATATTGATGAGACAGCACCATCGAGATTCCAAACTTGCGGATACCCGAAAGCATCTCAGCCAGTGTCCCCGGCGCAAAGTGGTGGCATTCGTCGATATAGACATGAAGCGGTCTTCGCTCCCCAGATCGCGACAAGGCTGCCAGTTGCAGTTGGCTCAAGAGCAACGAGCCGACCAAAGCGGCCTTGTCGATTCCAAGTTTGCCCTGCGGCAGAGCGGCAATGAAGATCTTTCCCTCGTTCATGATCCTGGCGAAGTCGATCTTCGAGCGCGGCTGGGCGATGCAGTTGCGGATTGCCGGATCGGCAATCAGCGCGCCGATCTTGTTGAGCGTCGACAGGGTGCGTTCCCGCTGTTCGCGCTCCGGCATATGTTCGGCGAAGTCGGTGTTCCAGAAATCGGCGATGACGGGATCCTTGATGTGTGAGATCACGCGCTTGCGAAACACCTGGCTGGTCAACAGGAACTTCAGCCCAAACAACGTGCCGCCTGGCATATCCATCATGGCGCGTGCGCCATTGTGGAGGAATTGCTCCAGCGCCGGTGTCGGCAGATCCTCATAACCCCAGATCGCCTTGAAGCTATCGGTCACCGACGAGGCAACGAATGCTTTCCTCTCCTCGGGAACTGTATCGAATATGTTGAAAGCGACAGCCTGTTCGGCCGGATTGAACCAGATCACTTCGGCCCGTCGCTTACGCGGAATGCGGGCGATGATCGCTTCGGCGAGATCGCCATGCGGATCAAAGACGGCGACACCTTCCCCATTCCTAATGTCATCGAGCACCCAACGCAAAAGAGCCGTCGATTTGCCGACCCCGGTTTTGCCAATCACCCAGCTATGGGTAAAGCGCCGGTCGTTGTCGACCGGAACATGGATGTGCGATCGCGTTTTGTGATCGATGGTTTTGAAGAGGCCCAGTTGCATTCGCCAAAAGGCGACGCTTCATCCCGCCCGGCATCCATGGGCTGTATCAGGAGCACGTCCGGGATCCAGCGCCGCCGTTCACGAAGAACTGTCCAACTTCATTATACCGCCCTGGCCAATCGGATTCATGAGGAATAGGACACGCACCCGATACGGAACCGTATTCCGGCTTCAGATCGCACTGCTGTGGGCCATTCCGCAATCCTCGCTTGTCGTCGTTCACTTGTGCGTTTGCTACAGTCGCATCAGGTGGTAAAGAAGTTTGTTAACACTACAACGCAGCGGGACGCCAAATGGGCTGGTACAGCGTCATCAAAACCATCAAAGGTCGCTCGTATCTTTATCGTCAGCGGACTTATCGCCAGGCCGGTAAAGTTCGCACTGAGAGCAGGTATGTTGGTGCTTTCGGTGGTGACCGTCGATCAACCGGCGTCAATGTCACAAGCTTCGACGAACCCGAGGCGCAAACCGTCAAGATCATCGATAACACTGCATCCACTCCCCTGCCACGCTCGCTGCGGATTGACAGTGCGGTTCAAGAACGCGACGGGCTGAGCATGCAAGCGTTGGTCAAGGAAGAGGAAGTTGTTCGCTCAATCATGGAGCGGCGTGGGCTCGACACAAACGAGTTGAAACCGGTTCGAGTTCGCATCGGCAAGACGGTTGGTTGGCAGGAGCTCAAGGATAGCTACACGGTTAACACTACAAAGCGGGGCCATCGCATCCTGACGAAACGGGAGTATCGCACAGCGCTCGGTATGCGATGGCTCAACGTCATGCGCGACCAGGATCCAAAGCAATATGCATTCCTGCAGCACCATGTTGACTATGAGTACCGTTGGATGAGTGCAGCATTGCCACAGGTTCATCCCATAGTCCGGTTCGTGAATTGGTGGCGTGATCGAGCTCCCTGGAAAATGGAAGTTGGTGCGATGGCCGGCGAGATGATCCAGCACGGTTCGAGGGAAACCTATCAACGATACTACAAGGACGCCATCGCGGCGGAGAAAGCGGCGAGTAAGGCCTGGCGCAAGTTCAAGCAACTCAAGCAGCCAAAGGCGCGTCGCCGTCAGTACCGGCTGAGCCAGGAGTTGTACTGTCGGTCGAAGATCGCTAGCGGTCGGCACGGAGTGGCCATGTTCACCAGGCTCGGTCTCTACGGTGAGCGGCCGGGCGACTAACTCTGAAGACCCACGTCCAAGATTGCTCCATCAAGAGATTGCGAGGGGAACGAATTATCTTGGTGCAATGGCGAGCGCCTTTGTCGGTGACAAGGAACGCGTGATGAGGTGAACCCGTCGCTGACACATACGTGTACGCAGCATGCTGCAATCACGTTCGCCCGCCTGGCTTTCATTGCGATCGAGGTGATGGCGTGGACGGCTGGAATGCCGAAATGTTGTATGAATCAAACGCGCGTTTCAATATGAATCAGAATCGTAAGTCATCATCGTCTTGCGATGAATTAGTTCATAAACCGGTCAAAGGAACTGATCCGCCCACAGTCGTCTGGCGCGAAGCGCCATGACTTCACCAGGCTTACCCCAGACGAGCAATGTCTAAAGGACATTGCGAATGGCTGTGGGCTTGTGCTGTCCATTATGGCAGCATAAGGCTGGTGAAGTCATGGCGT
>JAHELS010000312.1 GCA_024644085.1 Rhodopirellula sp. | reverse complement strand
GTTGGCTGACGTGCCTGGAGCGATTTCCTCCACATTCGTCGACTGGGACGATGACGGACAGCTGGACATTCTGACGCTGTTCGCACAAAGCCGCGAAAGTATCAAGCTGTTTCGTAACACCTCCAGCCAATACGAACTGGATTCAGCACTGATCGAGTTCTTGCCGGTCGACGGATCCACCAGCTTCGAAGTCATCGACATCAATCAAGATGGCAAACTTGATATCGTTTACACGTGCGGGGACAACGCTGATAAGTCGGCGGTGTTGAAACCCTATCACGGCGTACGGGTTTATCTAAATAACGGCAACAACCAATTCGAGGACGCGTTCTTTTATCCGATCCATGGTTGTTACAAGTCGGTCACCCGAGACTTTGATCTCGACGGTGATTTCGACATCGTGACGATCTCCTTTTTTGCCGATTACGAGAACCAGCCCGAAGAAGCGCTCGTTTATCTGGAAAACACGGGGGATCTGAAAAACAAGGGGCAGTTACAGCTGCATCCCTATCGAATCGAAGGCTTTGACCAAGGTCGATGGCTCACGCTGGATGCCGATGACGCCGATGGTGACGGCGACGTAGACTTGGTGATAGGCAACTTTTCGATGGGCCCGGAGAGCTTCATGACCAGGGAGCAGGTGGTCGATTTCAGGCGAGCTCCGGCGTGCATCTATCTGGAAAATACCACCCGATAATCTTCAAAGGGCTCCTAAATCACGATGTCGATGGTGTTTTTCGATCTTGACTCGGCGACGGCCGATCAGCACAATTCCGGGTCGCTCGTGGCCGAATCGGATCGCGGCTGATCCAGCCCGCACTGATTTGCTACGCTGCAAAGGATTGCAATCAATCGAAATTTGCCTGAATACCGCTGGATAGCGGTTCCGTGAAGGAGATCACGGCGGGTGGACCGATTGGAAAGTTTTCGCCAGCTTTCAACGGTGAAACAATCAGGGAAGAATAGCGCGAGCATTCTTCGTCGCCCGGGTTACCGTGCGATCGTCTGATCGTTTCGCTTGAGAAAGTTGACCTTTCAATGGAGTTGTCGTTTGTCCCTCCCCTCGGACTTCGACTTGAAAGAGCGAGTGCGCAGCGCGGTTGACATCGTGGATGTCATCGGTGCCACGCTGGAGTTGCAACCTCAAGGCCGCAACTTTGTTACCCGCTGTCCGTGGCACAATGACCGCCGCCCCTCGATGACGGTCAACCAGGAACGTCAAACCTGGAAATGCTGGCCCTGCGATATCGGTGGCGATGTCTTCAGTTTTGTGATGCGGCGCGATGGTGTCGATTTCCCGACCGCCATACGTTCACTCGCCGAACTCGCCGGAATCCCGGTAGAAGAATATCGTCGCGGCAAGAAAACAACGCCCGGCAATCCTGATGACAAACCTACACTGCTTGCGGCGATCAAGTTGGTCAGCGCGGCCTACTTCGAGGAACTCGCCAGCGGCCAGAGTGACGACGCAAAAATCGCGCGGCAATATCTGGCCGAGCGCGGAATCAATGACGAGAGCCGCGAGCGTTTCCAGATCGGATTCGCGCCCGATTCGTGGAGCTTTGCTGTCGATCTGTTGAAAAAACACAACTTCAGCGGCGAGGTCGCCCAGGCCGCCGGCGTGGCTTCGGCCAAACGCAGCGGGAACGGTTTTGTCGACATGTTCCGCGGACGCCTGATGTTTCCGATTCATGATCTGCAGAACCAGGTGATCTCGCTTGGCGGCCGCGTGATTCCCGCGATCGCGGAACGACATGGCGACAAAGCAGGCGGAAAGTACATCAACGGTCGCGAAACGCTGCTGTTCCGCAAATCCCATCAACTTTATGGGCTGCAGCTGGCCCGCGATTCGATTCGCCGAGGCGGCGAAGCACTCGTCATGGAAGGCTACACCGATGTGGTTGCGACCCGTCAGGCCGGGATCGAGCCGGTCGTCGCGGTATTGGGTACCGCGCTCGGAGAGCAACATGTCAAGATCCTTCGACGGTTTTCGGAGCGCGTCGTGTTGGTGCTCGACGGTGATGCCGCGGGCCAGGCACGCGCGGACGAAGTATTGGAATTGTTCGTTCGTGCCGACGTCGACATGCGAGTATTAACGTTGCCCGAAGGAAGCGACCCTGCGGATTTCGTAGCCGAATTTGGTCGCGACAAGTTCGAGTCACTCGTTCGCCAGGCCCCCGACGCACTCGACCACAAGCTGGCGAGGCTGACCGACGGTGTCGACCTGACAAAGGACACACACGCGATCACCTCCGCCGTGGAAGCAATGCTGAAGATTGTTGCCAGGGCACCCGATTCAATCCGCATTGATCAACTCATCGTCCGCATGTCGAAGAGTTTCGATCTCAAGGCCGAGCGACTGCAGCGCCGCCTTGAAGCATTGCGGCGAGACGCCCGGCAGCGTGAAAGAACGCGTCCTGTGGTGTCGCGTACGCGACCAGACCCCGGCCACGGCGACCCCAGCCGGATCGACTCAGGTCGGATCGACCCCGGGCACAGCGATCCGAACGCAGCGTTGGCCGAGTCGGCAGATCCAGAATCAAAGTGGACCGGTGCAACGATTCCGGCGGCGTCGCAATCGGCTCCGCCAAGAGTCCCGCCACTTTCGATGGTCGACCGAAAGCTGTTCGAGGCACTCATCGAGGAATCCGATTTGGTCGCCCGGGCGATCGAGGCGATCGATCCTGCGACGCTCGAATCGACGACCGCAAAGATGTTGTTTTCGGCCTACCAGGACCTCGAACTTGCCGCACGTCCGCTCGACGTCGATACCCTGCTGTTATTCGTCGAGAATGACCAGCTGAAGAATCAGATCGTTTCGATTCACGAGAACATCCAAAATCGCCGGGATGAACTTCCCGAAACACCGACCCAGCGGCTGCACGCATTAGTCGCGTATTACCACAACCGTGCTTCGGCAAGCGAGAGTGCCCGAGATATCGAGACTTTGGCATCGGCCTCGCTCGACGAAGACGAAGAGCTCGCCCGGTTGAATGAAATCGTCAATCGCCACCGGGCCGCGCAAAAGACCAGGAACCAATAACACGCTGATCCGCCCGTTCAATGCCAATCCGAGAACCAGAAGGAATCGCCCGACAATAAACGATCACAAAACGGATTTTGTTTCGACCCACGTGTCACGATGACACACCAAACATGAGGTTTGAGAAGATGCAATTGATGGACCCACAACTTACGTCGTTGATCTCCCGCGGTGCCCAGGACGGGTTCCTGACTTACGACGAAGTCAACGCATATCTACCCGACGAAGACGTTAACTCGGAAAAGCTCGACCACATGCTGTTGGCGATCGAGCGCCACGGCATTCGGCTGGTTGAATCGACCGGTCCCAGGGATTCAACTCGCACCCCCGAGCCCAATGTGGCTGAAATGCGAGTCTCCGCCGACGGCCAACCCATGACGGCGGTCCCCGGCAATGGAACGGTCGAATTGCCGCAGGCCGCACCGGCGACTCCCGCCGCCGACATGCCGAGGCCGAGCGACGATCCGATCCGGATGTATCTGAGCCAGATGGCCGAGATTCCGCTATTGTCGCGCGAAGAAGAAATCGCCCTGGCAAAGAAAATTGAGATCACGCGGAAGCAATTCCGCCGCGCGCTGCTCGAATCCGACTACGCACTTCGTGCAACGGTCGAAACGCTGCATCGAGTCGATTCCGGCGAGCTGCCGTTCGACCGGACAATCAAGGTTTCCTTGACCGAACGATTGACCAAAGAACAAATCAGCGCGCGGATGCCTCACAATCTGCGAACACTCGATGTCTTGATCCGACAGAATACGTCCGACTTTGAAATGCTGGTGCGAAAAAGCACCTCGCCTCGTTTGAAAGCGGAAGTCCGACGGCGTTTCATCCGCAATCGGCGCAAGTGCTTGAACCTGGTCGAAGAATTGAGTCTGCGCAGCCGTCGCGTGACGCCGTTGTTGAAGCAACTCGAAGAGGTCTCGCGGCGCATGAATTTCATTCGCCAGCGACTCGCCGACCTCGGCAAGGACGCGGTCAGCCGCGATGAGGCAGCCGATCTGCGGCAAGAGCTTCGCGAATTGATGATCGTGACCCAGGAGAGCCCGACCAGCCTGGATAAGCGAATGACCAGGGTACGCAAGCACTTTGAAGAATACGAAGCGACCAAGCGCCAACTCAGCAGCGGAAATCTGCGATTGGTTGTTTCGATCGCCAAAAAGTACCGAAACCGCGGACTCTCGTTCCTCGATTTGATCCAGGAAGGCAATACCGGGCTGATGCGAGCGGTTGACAAATACGAGTACCGCCGCGGATTCAAATTCAGCACGTACGCCACGTGGTGGATTCGCCAGGCAATCACAAGGGCGATCGCGGACCAGGCCCGCACGATTCGTATTCCGGTTCACATGATCGACGTGCTCAGCAAGCTGCGACAGGCTCAAAAGCGACTGACCCAGCAACTCAAGCGCGAACCCACCTACGACGAAATCTCCAATGCAACGGAAGTACCACTCGAGGAAGTACGACGGGTCATGGACATCGGACGGCATCCGGTCAGTCTCGATCGCCCGGTCGGTGAAGGTGAGGACAGCAGTTTTGGAGAGTTCATCGAGGATAGCGACAGCCACAATCCGGTCCGCACGGCCGCCGGTGGAATCCTGCGCGGAAAAATCGATGAGCTGCTAAAAACTCTGACCTACCGCGAACGTGAAATCATTCGGCTGCGATACGGATTGGTCGACGGATACAGCTACACACTTGAGGAATGCGGTCGAATCTTCAAGGTCACCCGTGAGAGGGTTCGGCAAATCGAGGCCAAGGCGGTGGCCAAATTGCAAAGTCCTTCGCGAGCAGACCGGCTTTCCGCTTTTCTAAAGGCCGCGGCATGATACTTGCCTGAGATCCCGGCACCGCTGGTTTCGACGCAATCGTGGTCGAACCTCAGCCGGGGTCGATGTTGAATTGCCGACTGGGCGATATGCTAAGTGCTGTCGCCCAGTTTTTTTGTCTTGTCAGGTACCGTTTTTTTGTTTTGTCAGGTACTGCTCATCCAGGTTTCCGCGAATCCAAACCACGGCCCCATCGTTTATGTCGACCAACACAAAGATCGAAATCAACACGGAACTGCTTCGGCGTCTGCATCGGGTTCACCGCCAGCGAACCGATCTTACGGGACAGATCGAGCGGGGCCCGCGCCAGATCAAGGCGGGCGAAGCACTGGTCGCCAAAGCAACCGCCGCACTCGAGTCGGCGCGGCAGGCACTCAAGAAAGCAACGATGGCTTCGGATGAAAAACAATTGCAGCTGAAGTCCCGTGAAATCCGTATCGAAGAACTCGAGGCCAAGCTGAACGCGGCGTCGAGCAATCGCGAGTTTTCGGCCCTCAAAGAACAGATTGCTGCTGACAAACAGGCCAACAGTGTTCTCGGTGACGAGATCCTCGAAGCGCTCGAACAACTCGAGGTCCTCGAAGCGAATGTCAAAGAGACGACGGCGGAACTTGCCAAACAGGAGACCGATCAGGCGGCCAGAATAAAAGAAATCGAATCGAATCTGGTTACGCTTCGTGAGGATCTTCAGCGGGTCGAATCGGAACTCGATTCCTCGGAAAAGGAAATTCCCTCTGAGGCGATCAAAGACTACAGGCGAATGACCGAGGCCAAGGGCGAAGACGCGTTAGCGCCGGTCGACGGCGACTCTTGCGGCGGATGTTTTCAAACCTTGACGACTCAGTACATCGAGTGGCTTCGCAGGTCAATGTTGGTTCGATGTCCCAACTGCAACGCGTATCTCTACTTCCCGGAAGATCGCCGGGTGAAGTGAAACGTGTCGCGGCCCCGGACCGGGCGTCGCCGACGTGATAAAATGCATATCTGGAAAACTTTTTTTGCCGATCGAGTGGTTCGGTGAATGCCCTTAGTTTGGGTGTTCGCGAAACCATCGATCGCCCGGCTTTGGCTTGAATTGGGGCGATGGCGTGGTCGTAATCGGGATCGTCGGATCTCCCGCGGGCGGTAAATCTACCGTTGCGGCCTATCTACAGGAA
>JAHELS010000311.1 GCA_024644085.1 Rhodopirellula sp. | reverse complement strand
CGCCGATCCGAGCATTTCAAGATTGCCATCATCTGGTGCAACGAATTGGAAACGACCACACCGCCGTCCAATCGGGCGATGAAGCTGCTGAGCCGGCGGTCGTCGGTGCTCCAGTGCGTGAACAGGTGATCGTCGACTTTGTGCTCGATTCGCTTTGCGCCGCTGTAGGTCGAAGCGGTCGCGGCAACTTGCGCGAGCACCGATTGATGCAACAAATCGACCTGATGGCTCTGCATCAATACGGCAAGGTCGGTGCCGGTTCGGAAATAGGGATCCGAGCCGGTCACCGCAACTTCCTGGATCAACGCTTCGCCGACGCGACGCGTGAGTCCGTTGAGCGGCAGCGCGAGCTGATGCTGGTAGAAACCCATCACGTCGGTCTTGCGACTTTGCGGTTCGAACCACTGCACCGCCGGCCGGGCCAATTCGCCACCACGATCGACGATATCGGTTAGCGCCTCAAACGACGGCAGGAATATCGCGTATTGATCATGCGGCACGAAGGTGGCCAGGGGATCCAATTCGGTCGGTTTGTCGACGAGGAAGCGGCTCCAATCGATTTCTCGAATTGTGACTCCGCGGACCTTGGAGAGCGGAGTCAACTCGTTCTGGTTCAAATTGGAACTGTTCAACTCGGCATCGAGTTGCAAATTCTCGCTGACGGCGCGTCCTCCGCTCATCAGCTGGATCGTGGAGTCGGCACCGCCGCGGTTGCGGCCCCACTTGGGGCCGGTCGACCTGGCGGTTTCACCGATTTCGCCGAGGGACGAAGTTGCAAGATGCCGGAACATCGCGGCACCCGCCATTTCCTCCGACCACAGACGTTGAAAGTGCTCGCCCTTTGCCCTCAGGAAATCTTCGCGCGAGCAGCGTGCGTCAGGCTCGGCGTCGACGTGAATATCAAACCCCGCCAGGACTCGCGACGGAGGATCCTCGGGATTGCGGCGGATCATGAAAAGTTTTCCAGCCACCGGTTCTCCGCGCGGTTTCGTGCCAACGATCCGGTAACCGCGGTACTCGTCGTTGGGGTCCTCTGACCTGAGCAAGTAGGCTTCCACGCCCGGAGGAATTGAGAGGTGCGGCGTCGTATCCATCTGATAGTACGACGCTTCCAGGACAGGCGGGTCCGAAACGATCTTCGATTTGTCCATCGCCACGATCAGCGGGTGAACGTCAACCGAAAAATACTCTTGGTCCGAGTCCGAAGCGGCTGTCTCGGCCGCGTGTGCCTGCACCGCAAGGATCGCGACGACAGCAAGCAATGGAAGAGACAACGATCGGGATGAGATCCGCATGGGTATTCCTGGCGTGTTTGATGCTGGCGTGTTTGATGAAATGGGCGCGGCCAACCGTACTTGGAGCCCGGAAGTATGGCTCCAATGCGCTCTACTTCGCAAGTTTTTCCGAAAATGTTGTCGCGTTGGGTGAATCAGGTGGCGGCAACCGTGCGTTTTTGTGAATCGCTGCTTGACCATCGCCCTACGTGACTTAGCCTTTCGATGGCAATCTTTTCTCAGCGGCCCCGTTCCCATGCGCCTTGGGCCTCCTTTTCACCACCATCGGTTTTTGCATGGCAACGATCCCTCCGATCGGCGCTCCCATCCTGAGATCGATCCCGAATTGGTATCGGTTTTCATCAAGCAAAAGGGAGCTGAATTGGCTTTTGGTAACTGGGAGACGGACCTGATCGCGTAGCGGCGGAAGACGGATCGTCTGGCCTGATCACGAGAGCGACCTTGTAAGTGTGCAGCGCACCAAGGGACCCGATCGTCGTGAGGTGGATAGCAGTGTGCTGAATGCGATTGGTTACCAGCCGATTTTAGGGAATAATTGGAGGTTTCAAGCTTCCGATTCCCAGTAGAATGGTTGCTCTCCATCGATTCCGTCTCCCTGCGCATCTGGGGTACGACGTTGCGAATCGACGGGCCCACCTACCGATGCGACATGTTTCGTCCTCAGCTCACCCCGCGATTGAATCACTCGTCGACGAAGCTGGCATTGCCCCGGTTGATCGTTACTCTGTTGCTGGTGCTGGCATCATGTGCTGTGACCGCCCGCGCCGACGGGGTAAGCGCCGTCGAATTTTCGATCGATGTGATGTCGGTGCTCTCAAAATCAGGATGCAACGCCGGGACCTGCCATGGCAATCTGAACGGGAAGGGCGGCTTCAAGCTGTCGCTGCGAGGACAGGATCCGCAACATGATTTTCATGCCCTTGCGCTGGCGTCGCGGGGAAGGCGGATCAATCCCACCGCGGCGGAGAACAGTCTTTTTCTGCGCAAGGCTACCGGCAGCCTCGCTCACCGCGGCGGCATTCGTTTCGAGCCGGAATCGGACGAATACCACGTGATGCTCGACTGGCTCAACAGCGGAGCGGAGGGTCCATCATCATCAGCGGTGAAGGTCGTACGGCTCGACGTGACACCACGCCAGGCAGTTGTGGTCGCGCCGCAGGACCAGTTGCAAGTGGCGGTGGTCGCTACGTTCTCCGACGGATCATCGCGGGACGTAACCAAACGGGCCTGTTACGAATTATCCAATCTTGGTGCGGACGTCGGCCCCGGCGGCACGGTCCATCGATCGAAGTTCGGCGAGACAACATTGATCGTACGATACCTGGACCTGCAAGTTCCCGTGGCAATCGCATTCACGCGCGACCAGCCGGAATTCAAGTGGAGCGATCCGCCGAGCAACAACGAAGTGGACGACCATGTCTTCGCAAAGTTGAAACGACTCCGTATCAATCCCTCGCCGCTGTGCGAAGACAACGTTTTCGTCCGACGGGCTTACCTCGATGCGATCGGCCGACTTCCCACTGCGGGCGAAGCGCGCCGTTTTGTTGCCTCTGCCGAGGCCGACAAGCGGGCGCGGCTGATCGACGAGTTGTTGATGCGCCCGGAGTTTTCCGATTTCTGGGCGTTGAAATGGGCCGACGTCTTACGCACCGAGGAAAAGGTTCTCGATACCAAGGGGGTCGAAGTCTTTCACGCCTGGATTCGTGACAGCATCGCGGCGGCGCGACCCTTGGACGAATTTGTCCGCGATTTGGTCACCGGTACCGGAAGCACGTTCGAGAATCCGCCTGCGAATTTTTTCCGCAGCCAACGTGATCCTTCGACGCGGGGCGAAACCACGGCGAGGCTGTTTCTCGGCACGCGGCTACAGTGTGCCAAGTGCCACAACCACCCCTTCGACCGCTGGACCCAGGACGATTACTACGGATGGTCATCGATCTTCTCGCAGATCAAATACGAAATTGGCGATGCGAAACGCAAAGACAAGCTCGATAACAACGAGTTCGCGGGCGACCAGATCGTGTTGGTTGCGAAACAGGACGAGGTTCGAAATCCGAATTCGGGCGATGTCGTGACGCCGAAGTTGCTCGGTGATCGGGAATTTTCCAGCGATGACCTTCAAGATCGTCTGCAACACCTGGCAACCTGGTTGACCTCACGTGAGAACGAACTGTTCGTCAAGTCGCAAACCAATTTCATCTGGTATCACATCATGGGTCGTGGGCTCGTCGATCCGATCGATGACTTTCGGATGACCAATCCACCCGGAAATCCCGAGTTGCTCGATGCGCTGGCCGATGAATTCGCGTCCAGCGGATTCGATCTCCGGTCCCTGGTACGCACGATCATGAATTCGCGGACCTATCAGCTCTCATCCGAACCCAACGCGTCGAACGTGGACGACGAGACGTGTCATTCACGTGCACTGATTCGGCGGCTGGGGGCCGAGGTGCTGCTCGACATGCAAAGCGACGTTCTCGATGTGCCAGCCGAATTTGCCGGATACCCGCTGGGCATCCGAGCGGTACAGATTCCCGGCGTCAAACGGAAACGTTTGCGTGACGAGGCGTCCAAGTCGGGTGACCGATTTCTGAAAACCTTTGGAAAGCCCGATCGAATCCTGGCGTGCGAATGCGAGCGTTCGAATGAAACGACGTTGAAACAGGCCTTTGTGCTGATCGGCGAGGGTCTCAACGAGCGTCTGGCCGCGCCCGATAGTCGATTTCAGAAGTGGTCCGCTTCGGAGATCTCCGATGGCCAACTAATCGATGAGCTGTTCTGGACGGCACTGTCCCGCCCGCCCACCGATGTGGAATTCGACGGTGCAATGAAGTTTATCGGTAACTCCGATGCCGATACCCGCCAAGGGGCCGTGCAGGATATCGCCTGGGCTCTGATGAACGCCAAAGAATTCTTGTTCCGAAATTAGGCACACGCGGCGATGCAATCCCAATCGTTTGACCGAAGATCACTGTTGCGAGTCGGCGGCGCCGGAATGCTTTCGCTGACGATGCCAAGGCTGCTGCGGGGTGCGGAAAGATCCTCGTCGATCAAGCCGCGAGCCAAGTCGGTGATTTTCTTGTTCCAGTGGGGCGGCCCGAGCCAGCTCGATACGTTCGACATGAAACCCGGTGCGCCCGAAACGGTGCGCAGTCCGTATCGCCCAATCGCTTCGAGCGCACCGGGGATCGAGGTGTGCGAACATTTGCCCGAGATGGCGAAGCGCATGCACCATGTCACACTTGTGCGGACGATGACGCACACGATGAAGAACCACGCATCGGCCGGATACTATGCGCTCAGCGGTCATGCGCCACCAAGCGACGACCAACGCCTGAGGGACTCACTCGATCTGTACCCGGCCTACGGCAGCGTTGTCGACCACTTGTCGCCGTCTGACAATGGGATGCCCACATCGGTCGCGTATCCACACGTGATTCGCGACGGTTCGATTGTGCCAGCGCAACACGCCAGCTTTCTAGGGAAACGGCACGACCCGCTGTTGTTTCTCGACGATCCCAACGAGCCCAATTTCCGGCTGCCCGAATTGAGTCTGCCCGGCGGACTTTCACTCGATCGGTTGCATGACCGGCGGGCATTGCAGCAATTGATCGATTCCCAATCGCGATTGATGGATCATTCCGCCGAGGCCCAGGGCTTTGACCAGTATTACGAAAAAGCAATTTCGATGCTGACGTCCGACCGCGTAAGACAAGCATTCAATTTGTCGGCCGAGAGGGAATCTGTTCGCGAGCGTTACGGCCGAACCTGTTATGGCCAAAGCTGCTTGCTCGCCAGACGTCTGGTCGAATCGGGTGTCAAGTTTGTTACCGTCTATTTTTCCGACAGCATCGGCGGCCGGCGAGTGAACGACGGCGGTTGGGATACGCACGGCTTTGACAACACGCGGATGTACAAGATTGTCGATAAGTATCACCTGCCGATCACTGACCAGACGCTCCCGACGCTTTTGGATGATCTGGACCAGCGTGGCCTGCTGGACGAAACTCTCGTTGTCTGGATGGGTGAATTCGGCCGGACACCTGAGATCAACAAGAACGAAAGTCGCGATCATTGGCCACAGTGCTACACCGCGCTGTTGGCCGGCGGAGGCGTGAAAGGCGGATTCGTTTACGGCAAGTCCGACGAACTCGCCAAGTTTCCCGCGGACAAACCGGTCAAGCCTGAAGATCTTGCGGCAACGATCTTCGAAGCGCTGGGAATCGATCCGAAAACTGAAATCTACGACCCCGGCAACCGCCCGCTGGTCATCGGTGGTGAGACACTGCACGATATATTCGCGTAGGTTTTCGAGCGGGTTTTCGCATGGATTTTCGCGTGGATTTTCGCGCAGTCGATTGGATTCACACGCGGTGAAATCTCGATGCTCGATTGCAGATCCGCGATGATCGCCTAGAATTCGCTATCGGCGGAAGAAACAGCCGACCGCAAACGTCAAACACCAGTGGCAGGGCCGATGATGTCCGAGGAACGCCCCATCTCGATTCTGTTGGTGGAAGACAACGAGGTCGACGCGACGCTTGCCACCGCGGTGCTGCAGCGTCATCGCGTGCGAAACGAGATTTATCGCGTCCACTCGGGCGAAGAAGCACTTGGCTTCCTTTCACGCAGCGACGAGCACGCCGACAAGCCGCCGGTCGAGTTGGTGCTACTCGATTTGCAGCTGCCTGGGATGGACGGCCACGATGTCCTGAAGCGAATCCGCGATGACCCATCGCTCTC
>JAHELS010000086.1 GCA_024644085.1 Rhodopirellula sp. | reverse complement strand
CTCGGTGTGCCAACGGGACACAGTCTCCGTCAACATTGATTCGTGGGCGGATTCATGGCGGCGGTGCCCTGGCCTTGCAGACGCATCCGTTCGCTGCTGATTTATCGGCGCGAGAGGTCAACCCAGTCGTTGCTGACGGGCTTCACGCCCACGCCGACACCGCCTTGGCATGCATGATGCTCGAGACAATCAATCGTGGAAACGAACCCCTACAATCCGACGCTGCCAGACCAGCTTGACGGACGCACTCAACTGCGCCGCGAACATCGGGTCACGGTGAAGTGCGACCTGTTGAAGGCGACGTTTGTGGTGCTCGGTGCCGCCGTCACGGCCGTTATTTTCTGGTTTGGGACTTGGCCAGGGCTCGGTTTGTTTGGAGTTTCGATGCTTGCGGCAGCGAGGATACGAATGTGGACCTTTGTCCCTGTTCTGTTCGGCGCCTCGATCGGTTACTGGCGAGGCTCAGTATTGGACGCGCGGGAGCGGAGTGCCGATTCGCTGGATACCATCAGAGCCCTGTTGACGGTATCGGGTGGTGTAATTGGCTATAGTGTTGCACGGTTCGGAGGCATCAAACTGCTGCGTGCCGTCGGGCTATGGAAAGATTACGGAGATCTGCCGTTTAATGTCGTGCTTTTCGTGGGCGTCCCTTTCTTCGCCGCTGCGTTTGCTTTGATTGGATTCTGGCTTGGCTCGATGAGACGTCGACGACAAGCACAGAGAGATGCCACTTTCACCTGGACGACTGCTTTCACCGTCTTGGGAGCCGTTGTCGGCAATCTCGTTGCGATGCTTGGATTGTACGCCGTATCCAACATTTTTCGTCTGAGGAATGACGTGCTGCAGGGGATCATCCTGCTGCTCTTTTTTCTCTTGGCCGTCGTCGCTTTCTCCGCCCTAGGCTTTCGGCGAGGCTGCGTGCTGGACCGCCGACGTCAAGGCGGTGATCTCGCCCGCAGATGGAAACCGACGTTGGCAGCGACGGGCGTCGTGGTTGGGACTTTGATGGGATACCACGTCGTCTACTACGTCACGCTGGTGAATTGGGCAGGCGACCACTGGAGTCGATTCTTTGCCTGGGGGAACGGGTTTGCGCAAGGTATGCCGATCGGAGGAATTGTATTCTGTCTTCTGGGGTCTTGCCTGGCTGAAGTACTGGATCGACGATCGCCGCCGAGCGAAGCCGATTCCGAGAGCACGAGCAGCATGGAGCGGGTCGCTACTCAGCGGCCGTGACCATAAGGTTTTGTCTTGTGTGCTTCATGCAATGACCGCAGACTAGCACCTAGTGCACAGTTCTCGAACAGTTTCTCGACTGGCACCATAGCCACTCGCAATCTTCCATGCTCGACCAAACGGGGACGTTCATCAACGCGTACAATATGAATGGCGTTGTTTCGGAGGAGACGTTAACGTCTTCCTTGACGCCCGATTCCCCACTGGCTAACGCGCGGGATAACCATGTGTTGAACCGGAGTGCTCAAAACTGCGGGTTGCCAATGGTTCGTTTTCCGTTCGCACCCGGTTAACACAAACGTTCGTCGCGGAGGGATGACATGACTGAACCTCATGCGATCTCAATTTCCGCGCGGCTGGCTTTTTCCAGATGATGGCTCGACTGGCAGAGTGAAACGGAAGGTACTCCCCTGTTGGAGTGCGGAATCGACCCAGATACGCCCCCCATGCAATTCGACGATCTTCTTGCAGGTGGCCAAGCCGATACCGGTTCCGGGGATGCCGTCGTTGCCCAGACGTCGAAAGATCTGAAAGATCACATCGTGGTTCTTTCGATCGATTCCAATACCATTGTCCTTCACCTCGAACTCCAACATCGCCCCTCGCTTGACGGCATCAATGCTGATCTCAAGCGGTTGCTCGGAGCGATAGAGGATCGCGTTGTTGATCAGGTTCTGAAAAAGTCGTACGAGGCTGACGCGGTCACCCGAAACCGTCGGTAACTCGCCGCGCTGAATCCCGATACCGTGTTCTTCAATCGTATCTGAAAATTCGAGTAGTATTTGATCGAGTAGGCCGTTGACATCGACGGGTTGCAGATTCAGATTCTGCGCTCCGACTTTTGAGTGTGCCAGCAACTCGCGGATCAGGTCCTCCATTTGATTGACCGAGCGAATCAGCATGTCGAACAATTTTTTCGCGTTCTCGTCCAATTCGCCGGCGTAATCGTCCTGGATCATTTGACTGACCATGCCGACCCGGCGCAGCGGTGCGCCCAAATCATGGGCGGCAACGTGGGCAAACGATGCCAGTTCCTCGTTGCTTCGTTTCAACTCGCCGGCATACTGCTGTATTTGGCGTTCTGCCTGTTTTTGCCTGGTGACGTCTCGTATCGCAGCCGCGATCCACGTGCTCTCTGCGGTTTTCAGCGGGCTGAGTGAAATGTCGATAGGGAATTCGGAGTTGTCACGACGTCGGGCTATGAATTCCAAGTGCCTTTCGCGCCCCATGGGTCGACGAACGGGATTCTTCAGATACTGTCTCTCATGTTGCTCGTGCACCTCGTGAAAGCGCTCGGGAATCAATAGATTAAGTGCACTACCAACGAGTTGTTCTTCCTTAAAACCAAACATTTCCTGGGCTTGCGAGTTGGCAAAGAGAATGATCCGTTGAGAATTCAGAATCAGCGTAGCGTCGGGTGAAAACTCCAGAAATTGAAGCAGGAATGGGTTTGATTCGGAAAGCAGCCGAAACGCGGTGATATCGAGGACATTTGTGTCGGTCGGCATGGATCGATTTCCTCCTCTGATTCAGAACCATGATCGCGCGTTGAGATTCTACGTCCTATCAGCAGGCAGGTGCACCGCGGTTACGGGCCTGACGGGATGCCGCGGAAAGGATAACCAATGTGACGCCGGCGGGTGAGCGATTTCATGGCGAAACATTGCGACGTTTCTCGAGAAGAAAAGCAGAAGAAAAGGGGTCAGGAGAAGAAAAGGGGTCAGAGAGAAGAAAAGGGGTCAGGACTCTTTTCCGCTCAGTGCCTGGCTGCCTCGTTGCTTGGATGCCGAGACCAAAACGAGCTGACGAGGCCGGTGCCATCTATCATGCCCTGAATCGAGGCAATGCTCGGGCAACCATTTTTCACAAGGATGCCGACTACGAAGCATTCGAACGGATCCTGGCCGAAGGGCTGGATCAGTACCCGGCACGACTGATCTGCTACCAGCTAATGCCCAACCACTGGCACCTGGTTGTCCAGCCAACCGAAGACGGCGGCATGAGTAATTTCCTGCGCTGGGTGACCGCAACGCACACCATGCGCTATCACGCTCACTACCATACCTCGGGTGAAGGACACGTTTACCAAGGTCGATTCAAAAGTTTTCCGATTCAGGACGACGACCACTTCTTTGTCGTGTGCCGGTACGTCGAGCGCAATGCGCTGCGTGCCAAACTCGTGGACCGAGCGGAGCAATGGCGGTGGGGCTCTCTGTGGCGCTGGCTGCAACGTGTGGAACCCCGTCCAAAACTGTTGTCGCCTTGGCCACTGGCACGTTTGCCAGGTTGGGTGAAGCGTGTGAACGAGGCGCTCAGCGAGAAGGAGTTGGCAGCGGTTCGGTGGAGCATCAAGCGTGGCAGTCCCTTCGGTGAAGAGACGTGGGTGGAGGCAATCGCTCGTCGCCTCGATCTGGAATCGACGCTCCGGCCGCGCGGCCGACCGCGTAAGGAAGCTAAAAAAGAGTCCTGACCCCTTTTGTCTCCCGAGCTACGGTTTCCGAAACCTTAACAGATAGTTTTCTTCAAAGGACTTCACGTCCATTTCCTCTACCAAGTAAAAGCCAGCATCCACAATCTCTTGCTGGAACACTTCTTTGCCGGCACGCACGTGACCGATCGTCCATTCGCGAGATTTGCCGGGGATGCGTTCAAAATCGATCACGATCAACGTGCCACCCGGCCTCAAAGCACGATAGATGGAAGCGAGCGTCGACAGTGGATACTCGAAGTGATGATACGTGTCGCAGACAAAAGCGACGTCGACGGAACTGGGCGGCAGATTGACGGAATGATCTGTACACAGCACGCTCGTCACGTTGTCGACATGATCTTCTCTTGACCTGGCGTTGATATGCTCCAGGAATGGAGGCGAAATATCGACCGCGTAGACCCAGCCCTGTGCTCCGACTTCGGATGCGAACAATCGGCTATAAAACCCCGTTCCCGCCCCGATGTCCGCGACCCGCTGGCCGGGCTTGAGCCCGATCGCGTCGAGTACCTGCTCACGTGCGGAGTAAACTTCCCGACTCTCAATCTCGAACCGGCCGAGCCACTCGCTCACGTCCAGCTCAGGGTCGAGAAACGCGTCGTTGATTCCCGGCTTGACGCTCTTTTCCTGCTGGATTCCTTGCTCAATGACGGTCGCGCCGGTCGTATCCTGAGCCAGCAAAGGCACACAGACAACGCACAGCAGGCTGAAAGTGAATAAGGCTAGTCGCGACATCGCTGCAATCTCTTTCGATCGGTACGGAGGTGAATCGGTTTGGAACGTAAGCAATATTTAGAAGTTGTTCGACCCGGGGTGGACGCCGGCTAAGGTGACATGATCGAGTCCATTAGAATGTCTCCCGTTTGGTCGTTACTTCAACGGCACATAGGCATAGCCATCCGCTTGCAGGTTAACCAGTGTGGTTAACGCCGAGACGGCCACTTTGCAGGTTGAATCAACTTCTTTCGGATCGGCTTCCTTGCTGATCAACGACTGGCCGCACACGTAAACCTTGACTTCCGCCGCGTTTAGTATTCGCAGGCAATCGAGGTTCGGGTTTTCGTCAGTGCCAAAGCGTTTGGCATACACATCGGCTTTCAGGATTGCCAGCGTCGCATCGCCATGCAAAATTATTGCGATGTCGACCTTGGCCGCTTCCTTTCCGGCTCCGGCATAGATGTTGACAAACCGCGCCGCCTTCTCGAGCGCCGGATTGATCTTCCCTGCCGGACCGCCTTTCGTCACATCGACGACAATCCGGCTTCCGACACGCGGTTGATGTTCGGCATCAGGCAGTCGCACGACCTTGCCGTATTCAGCGATCGCCGGGTTGGTGTATTCCGACTGGCCGGTTGACTCTTGCTTACCGCCATCCGTCTTGGAGTGGTCGACCTTGGGCAGCGTGTACGGCTTGTGAATCTCTTCCATACCGTTCTTGATGAAGCGACTGACAAGTTTCGCGTGTTCCTGTACCAGCATGACGACGAACGGATCGTCGGCTTTGTACCTCACCTTCATTCCCTTGTCGGTTTCTGTGTAGGTCAGCGTGTAATCGTCGGCGTGTTTGATGAGTTCGACGAAGATCGGATGGAACGTCATCGGTGGCAACGGTTCGTTTTCATGCACGCGGCTCTCCATTGCCGGTACGTGTTCCTTGAGCAACGCAGCGATCGTTTCGTCGTCAGACTCAGTGGTTGCCTCCGCCCCGTTGGAGAGCATCTTCACATTTCTTTTGATCTTGCTGCGATCGGCGAACATTGCATGCAGCGTCGTCATGTCTTCGCGCATTTCTGCCGACATGCCGGGGCCGCCTCCCATACGGCGACCAAAACCCTGCCCTCTGCCTTGACCGGGCTGAGCGATGACAACGTCGCAAACGACGAGAGCGGCCGACATGAATACAAGCGCGTAGACGAAGAATCGAATTTCAGGGCGCAATGAAGATTGCGAGTTGCGAGCGGTGTTCATGATTGGGTCTCCGTAGAATGATGATGTTGCCACGACCGCAAGCCGCCGCTGAGGTTGAAGGCGTCAATGCCGTTGCGTTCGTTCACGCTGCTTCACCCTGACGCTCAATTCGCTTTGACGACCAGAGATGATCCAGCGAAAACCTGCCGGGGCCGGTCAGCATCAGTGAGACGTAAACCAGTAGATAAACCGCAGCCAGTTCTTTGACCCTCCAACCGTCTTCCGCGTGAACGATGAACAACGCCACGAACATTGTGAAGGCAAGTGGAACCGCAGCCAACCGAGTACCCAGTCCCACAATCAGCAGCAACGAAGCACCGACTTCGGCCCCGATCGCCAGAATCAAACTCAGTTGGCTGCCCAGTCCGATCGGATCGGGGAAGGCTTCGCTCATTGCCGAAAAACCTTGAACCTTCTGGACGCCGTGAACCAGCATCATCAATCCGATGCCGACTCGCAGTCCCAGCAGCCCGACCGACGTGCAGGTCTCTCGTGCTGGTGTCATTTTGTTTCCTGTTGATTGTTCGAGAAGCCGTACCACCAACCCACCCCATTGAAATCCCAACAGCTTCTCTCGGTGCGACGGCAAGTCCGTGCACCAATTACGGGACTGCGAACACGCCGCCGACTCCCACCCGTCAGCCCCCGGGGCAAAGCCGCCCACGCTTCCGAAGAGAACCGCTAGAGCGAACATGATCCGTCCTGAGACTGGTTCCACGGCATCTTGGCGATCAGCATTCCCATTGCGCAGCTGTTCGTGATACCGGCAAACATCAATCCTGCTCCGACGAACGCCGAGATTCCGGCAAAGTACGGATGCACAATGATCCCCAACAGGGCACCGACCAGCACGATGAACCCGGCCGCGATCCTGACTTGCCGTTCCAGTGACATGGCCTTCTGGCCACGCACCACCGGCAAACCAGCGCCGGCCCATGCCTCGGTGCCGCCTTCGACGTTGATGACGTTGGCGTAACCGGCATCAATGAACTTCTGCTGTGCTTTCGCGCCGCGAGTTCCGCCTTTGCAGATCACGTACAGCGGCTGGTCGGCGGATCCATTTCGAGCCTTCATCACCTGTTGTGGATCAAGACTGTCCAGCGGAATATTTCGGGCCGGTTCGGCGTGAACTTCGCGGAACTCCAGCGGCGTGCGAACATCGATCAGGTCGACAGTCGCTTGACCGGCGCGCTTGGCAAGGGCGGATGGGCTGATTGATGAATTCTCTGACATTTTCCGTTTTCCTGTCGTTTGATTAGATATCGTCGTATCGCAGCATAGCGATATACATCGCCAAAAAAACGCGTTGGTTCAGTTGGCCAGGAACCGACTCCCGACACATTTCATGATGTTTCTAAAGATGCGGCTCGGCGACTTGGTAATAGACCTTTCGCTTTCACGCTGACTCGCGAAGAACCCGCATCGCTGCATCAGGCGCAGGTGCTCCGAAGCGACGTTGTCAGGAACGCGGCAATCCTCCGCCAATTCGCCAACGGTGTACCGACCATGCGGCAACAACTGTACCAATCGCAGACGCGCCGAATGAGCCAGACTTTTCAGGCCTTCCGCGGCCTGAGCCAACGCCGCCGGATCACCCGCAGGTCTCGCCTTTGCTTTCGTTTTTGTGGCCATCATTAATCTCCGTATATCAATATATCGGAAGGTTACGATATGTCAATGAGTGGTTCCGCGGATTTTTTCGCCACACCATGGCGGACATGCTTGACCGAACA
Organism: Rhodopirellula sp.; assembly: GCA_024644085.1. Classification (GTDB taxonomy): domain Bacteria; phylum Planctomycetota; class Planctomycetia; order Pirellulales; family Pirellulaceae; genus Rubripirellula. The sequence goes on along the minus strand of JAHELS010000086.1, from coordinate 16,541 downwards.
GAAGCGCCGTCCGGGACGCCGCAGATGCCGACGCCCACGGTTACGGTTGCCAAGCCGGTAACCTAGAGGATCGTCGAATGGGACGCCTATACAGGACGCTGTGCTCTCCTTCATCTGCGGAAAGCGACGACCTGCCAGTTCGTTGATTCAAAGTTTCCATCGGCCATGCTCTGCGACCTATCGCGCTTTCAGGATTGAAACCGGCTCGTGGTTACCACGCCGATACCTTCCGACCTCCCATCGGCAACCACGCAAAATGGATATTAGGCGAGCCTTGGCGACATGTTCGATTTGCGGTATTCGCCTGGTGTTTGGCCAGTCGATTGGCGGAAGACGGTAGCAAAGTATTGCACGGTCCCAAACCCGGTTTGAGTGGCGATGTCCGCTAGCTTGCAATCGGTTGTCGATAGAAGTTCCTTCGTCCGCTCGAGCCGGCAACGTTCAATCTCATCGTGCACGGTGCGACCGAGAATTTCCCGGAAACGGTTGTCGAGCGTGGAGCGTGATAAATCAATTTCTCGGGTGATATCGGCAACGCGCACTCCGGTATCGATGTTCGTGCGGATGAACTCGACTGCACGCGCAACCACCGGATCAGAGATCGCAATCGTGTTGGTGGACTCACGTGTGACGACCCCAATTGGGGGAACTTTCAGCCGTTGTCGGCTCTTGGCAACGCGCCGGCCAGAAATCAAGTCGTTAAGCAGACGTGCCGCCTCGAATCCGATCGTGTCCGTCCCCAGAGCGATGCTTGAAAGTGATGGATATGCCAATTCACACATCAATTCATCGTTATCAACTCCAAGAATTGCGACGTCGGCTGGAATTCGCAGTCCTAACCGCCGACAACCTTCTTGCACGTGACGAGCACGTGCGTCGTTACACGCGAATAGTCCGACTGGCAACGGTAACGCCGACAACCATTTGCAGATCCCCTTCTGAACCGATTCCCACTGCCGAGCATTGGTGTGTCGGCCGAAGTAGGTCGAACACTCGAATCCGCGCCCAACAACGGCATCGCGAAACGCTTTCTCCCGCATCCTGGACCAAGGATTGATGGGAGACTGACGCACGCCGCAATAAGCAAAATTAATAAAGCCCAGATCCATTAAGTGGTCGGCCGCAAGACTGGCAACTGCTTCGTTATCTGTGGTGACATAGGGTGTGTCGTGCGTCCACGACTCATCAAAGATTGCCCCACCGATGTTAACGACGGGAATCTTTAATCCGATCACGGCATCGAGTACTTGTTGGTCATCGAGATCGGCGATGATTCCCTGTCCACGCCAGCGTTTAAGATTGGGAATCTTCGCCAAGGGCTCGTCTTCCACGTATAAACGCCAATTTCGATGCGTTCGCGTGAACCGCGCAATTCCAGCGACGACCTTGCGGTCGTAAGGCTTGTTGATATTCAGAATGAGAGCAACTTCGCGTTTCGACACTATTCTGCTGTCCTCGTTACGGAGACAGTAGATAGTGAGCGACGAACTCGGACGCCCGTTGGCTAACCTCGTTTCCCGCGCTTGCGACGCCATGGTTGCCTCCGGAAATCACAACCAACTCCGAATCGACGCCGATCGATTGAAGCTTCTTGTGTAAGTTCGTCGCATGTTGGATCGGAACGATCACGTCCTTGTCGCCGTGGACTTGCATCACTGGCGGGTCGTCTTCGGTTGCAAATGAAATAGGTGAAACGCTTACGATTCTCGACGCTTCTAGTTTCGACGCTGGTGTGCCGGGCTCGTATCCGATCAATTGCCGGTAGGCCGGGTGATCGTGTTTGATGCTACTCAGTAATGCCCAGTCGGTTGGGCCGGCGAAACTCACTGCACATACCACCCGGGAGGAAAGTTTTTCGACCGGATCAATCGATTCGGAGTTCGCCGCGTCGTCGCATAATGCGACGTAAGCCGACAAGTGGCCACCAGCGGATCCACCCGTCACGCCAATTCGCTCAGGATCGATGTTCCACTTCGCCGCGTTGTGGCGAACAAACTGAATCGCTCGTAAGCAATCGTTGACTTGCGCCGGGTGTGGCTTGACATCGGTGAATCGGTATTCAACCGAAATCACGGAGGCTTTTCCGTCCTCTACCAACTTCATTACCCACCCGGGAACATGCGTTTTGCTTCCTCCGCGCCAACCACCGCCATGGATATGAATCATCGCCGGAGTCGGTTTGTCAGATTTTGTCAAATAAACATCGACGCACTGTGACGGGTGATCGTCGTCATAAGCAACATCACGATGGATGGTCGTCGCGTCTTGTGCGACGACATCACAGGCGAATAACAATAACGCAGCGAAAGCTAGCCAAATGGATTTCACGGAATCTCTCGACATGTTGAAGGGTTTAACTTCTTGAATTCAGGTACGTTGGACAACCTTGAAAACTGATGTTTTGTGTCTTAGCGGGATCCGTTGCCTCAAGTCCTTTACGACCTTGTAACGCGAGTATCAGATATTGCAACGTGTTTACAATATACCGGAATGTCGCGAGATGCGTGTTTAGCGTTAGACTATGAAAGGCGAAACTCGACGAAACGACCGGCTCCACTGGCCTGGCAAATCTGTTGACGGAGTTCGCTTCCACACTCATATCTTTTTGCTGGCCTTCGTGCCGTCGAATGCACCACCAATGATTGCTTCGCACCCCCTACAGATTGGAGAATGATCTAGCTCCTCCCCCGCCTGTTATGTGCCAACGATTCATTGCATTGACCATCGCCTTGTTGACCACCAGCGCATTGGCAGACGATTCGTCCGTCAATGAACTCGCCAGACGTATCGATCAACATATTGACGCTCGGCTCGCTGCCGAAAACGTACAGCCAGCAGTCGTGATCGATCCTGCGGCGTTCCTTCGTCGCGCAACACTCGACTTGGCTGGGCGTGTTCCAACGATCTCGGAGCTTGACGCGTTTCTTGAGGCGACTGGCGATGATGCAAAGCAACAGCTTGTTGGGCAATTGATAGAATCACCAGACTACGCGTACCACGCACGTAACCAACTGGACATCATGTTGCTGTTGCGTGAAGAACATAACGGCGAATGGCGTAAATACTTGTTGGAAGCGACGCGTGAGAATCGCTCGTGGCAACAGATCTTTCGTGAAGTCTTTTTGCCGGAAGACATGCTGAGCACTGACTTGCGTCCGGTCAGCTATCTTAATCGCCGGTTGAACGACTTGGACCGGATGACGAACGATGCCAGCGTGACTTGGCTGGGTGTCAATATCGCATGTGCGAAGTGCCACGATCATCCGTTGGTTGACGACTGGACCCAAGATCATTACTACGGCATGGCGTCTTTCTTTAAGCGAACCTATCGGACGCGAACAGGTTTCTTGAGCGAGCGGTTTGACGGAGTTGCGAAGTACACGAGCATCGATGGCGAAGAAAAACAGCCCGGGTTTGTGTTCCTGACCGGAACAAAAGTGGAAGCGCCGCCGCTTACCGTTGGTGACAACGAACTCAAGAAACTGAATGAGAGAATCAAGAAATCGGAGCAGGACGACAAAGCGGATCCCCCACCGCGACCCGAGTTTCGACCGCGATCCAAGTTTGTTGAATTGACGTTGTCGGATGAACAGAATCGGTTCTTTGCCCGAAACATTGTCAACCGATTGTGGGCGAGATTTTTTGGTCGTGGCTTGGTTCACCCGCTAGATCAAATGCACTCACAAAACGATCCGAGTCATCCTGAGTTGCTCAGTGAGTTGGCAAGCGAGATGCATAAGTCTGAATACGATATGCGGCGTCTGATACATGCAATCGTGTTGACGAAAGCCTACGCTCGAAGCATTCGACATGAGTCGGCAGGTGAGCCGATGGCGGATGATTTGTTTGCCGTCGCAGTTCCGAGGCCCTTGTCACCGCGACAGCTTGCTCTTTCACTTCGCGTCGCAGGACAAAGCCCCGAGAAAAAGAACGGGCTGATTGGCAGTGAAGATTGGCCGAGGCAGCGTGATGAATTGGAGGGGCAAGCCGAAGGCCTAGCGGGTCGGCTGGCGATTCCTGACGATGGTTTTCAAGTTCCGGTGACCGAAGCACTCTGGTTCAGCAACAATCAATCGATCGAAAACGATGTCTTAAGCGGTTCCGGCGATCGACTTGTTGGATATTTAAAGACGATTGAATCGGATGAATTGGCAACGATCGCGGCGTTCCGGAGCGTGCTAAGTCGTGATCCAACAGAAGGAGAAAGTGTTGCGATGAATCAATACTTAAACGATCGTAAAACGCGTCGTGAAGAAGGCTTGAAGCAGATCGTGTGGGCATTGATGTGTTCACCTGAATTTCGATTTAACCATTAGGCTGCGAACTCACAACTTGCGGAAAAGAAAACGTACAACGAACATCGCTGTCCGTAGATCGACGGACTTGGGCGCCCGCCGTGCATGGCAATGTTTTCACGACCACTTTATCGAGCAGAACGATGAATCCAATTGATCGACGTACATTATTGAAAGGGCTCGGCACGAGCGCGGTGGCGTCGAATATGGCGGCACTCGATGTGCTTTCGCTACCCGCCTTGGCGAGCACGCTGGCTCGTGGCGAGAAGAGCGTGATTCTATTGTGGCTTGCTGGCGGTGCGAGCCAGTTGGAGACTTGGGATCCAAAACCGGGGCGGCTTACCGGAGGACCGTTTGCGAAGATTCAAACGTCAATTCCCGGGATCGAGATCTCGGAGCTGATGCCGAAGATAAGCACACGGCTCGATGAAACCGCAATCATCCGTTCATTGAACACAAAGATCGCTGATCACGGACAAGGCTACGAGTTGATGGACAAGGGGCGTGTCGGCGAGCCGGGCGTACGTTTTCCGCACCTTGGCGCGATCTTGGCACATGAGTTGGGGCAATTCGACTCACGTGTGCCTGACTACGTTTCGATGTACACGTCAACTGAGGGACGACGCCAGGGATCGGCGGGTTTTTTGGGAGCACGCTACAATCCAATGTTTCTGACTGACAAGATGATGCCCGAAGACATTCATCGACTCGATTCGATGAACGAAACTGATCATCAAGACCGGGCCGCGCTTCGCGATTTTCTGGCGAAACGCTTCGTGCGTGATCTGAAGAATCCAACCGTGGGCAGTCATGAGAACGCCTACTCGCGTGTCCATGGATTAATGGCAAGCGACTACTTGTTCGATATCGATCGCGAGCCACGGTCAATGCGTGACCATTACGGACCGACGCAATTTGGCGAGCAATGCTTGATCGCCAGGCGGTTGGTCGAAGCCGGCGTACCGTTTGTGAAAGTTGCTCGCGCTTGGTGGGATAGCCACGGACAGAATTTTGAAACGCATCGTGAACTGTGCGCTGATTTGGATCATTGCATGAGCGCGCTGCTGGACGATCTGAAGCAGCGGGGACTAATGGAGACAACGCTGGTCATTACGCTCGGTGAATTCGGACGCACGCCGAAGATCAATGGCAGTCTCGGACGCGACCACTTTGCCAACGCATGGAGTTGCACGTTGAGCGGATGCGGAATCCGGGGCGGGACTGTTTTCGGCAAAACCGATCCAGATGGCCAAGCCGTTGTCGACGGTGAGATGAACGCCGCCGATTTGTTCGCGACCATCTTTACGGCGCTGGGCATTGAATATGACAAGGAATATATGGTCGGCAACCGTCCCATTCCAATCGCCGATTTTGGCAGCGAACCCTGTTTTGAGGTGTTGGCATGATTCCCAATGACCTGAAACGTACCGACGAATGGAACTCGAAAGACATCGTGCTGTGCGTTGCACACGATCAAATTAGCGACCGCGTTTGGTTGGGGACATCCGATTTTGGCGTTTATGAATTTCTTCGCAGTGGCGAGAAACCAGAACGCAAAGTGTTTACTGGAGGGGGACACACCAGTTACGTGACCGGTGTCGTTCAGGTTGACAATTCATTGGTGAGCTGCAGCTACGACGGGCGGCTATGTTGGTGGGACGCGGCCGAACGCAAACTTGTTCGGCGAATGAATGCTCATGCGAGTTGGATCCGATCGATCGTTGCCTCACCAGATGGATCGAAATTGTTTACGGTTGCCGACGATATGCTGTGCAAAGTCTGGGACGCACAGAGCGGCGAATTGCTGGCGACATTGCAAGACCATGCCGAGCAAACGCCACATCATTACCCGTCCATGTTGTACGCGATTGCAGCGTCGCCTGATGGGCGATGGTTGGCAACGGGCGATCGGATTGGACACGTTGCGGTGTGGGATGCGGAGTCATTCGAGAAGGCTAGCGAAGTCGAGACGCCGATCATGTACACGTGGGATCCTCGTGCCCGCCGTCACAGCACTGGCGGGATTCGCAGTCTCGCATTTTCGCCCGACGGCAGTCGCTTGGCGGTCGGTGGTGTCGGCAGAATTGGCAACATCGATCACCTGGACGGACCAGCGCGGCTGGAAGTATTTGACTGGTCGACGAGCACTCGGCAGCTTGAACTGGAAGACAAGAAAAAGAAGGGCTTAATCGAACAGATCGTGTGGTCACCCAATGAAAAATGGATCCTGACGGCCGGCGGCGACAATAGTGGCTTCATCACGATCTATGACGCTGAATCGGGTGAGCTTCTGCACCAGGATAGTCAGAACGCTCACATTCACGCACTCGCCCATGACGATCAGTTTCAAAACATCTACGTTGCCTCACACGAAAAGCTGACTCGATGGACAATGGCAAAAGCGGAATCGCAATAGATTCAACAACGTTTGCAAAATAGAGCAATGTCTTTTTGGTCGCTGATCATTACATTGAGGCTTGACTTTACCCTTTCCTTCGAACGGTCCGCACGCACCCCTTTTCTGGACTTCATCATGAGTCTTCGCTGTCCCTACGTCACCCTTTTCGCGCTGATCGTTCTTTCCTTTGGTGCGAGCGCCACAGCACAAGATGACAAGTGGACTGCGCTGTTCGATGGCAAAACGCTCGACGGCTGGGAAAAGGTTGGTGACGAAGAGAGCGTTTGGAAAGTTGACGGAGGTGCGCTATCTGGTTCTGGGCCGGCTTCGATGCTTGTCAACACTTCGGGACCCTATAAGAACTTTCGCTATCGCGCCGAAATCAAGATCAGCGATGGTGGTAATTCCGGAATGTACTTCCGAACCACTCGTAAGCCCGGTTTTAGTGACGGTTACGAAGCGCAAATCGACAGCACGCACACCGATCCGATTCGCACCGGCTCGATTTATGGGATGTGTCACGTCTACAAGCAGCACGCTAAACCCGATACGTGGTTCAAGTATGAAATCGAAGTTCGTGATGATGTGTGGCGCGGCCGCGAAATGACGCGGATCAAAGTCACGATCGATGGCAATGAGCTATACGAGTACCTGGATTTCGAGAAGACCTTCCAAGAAGGACACTTCGCATTCCAACATCATGATCCGGGCAGCATCGTGCATATCCGCAACGTCGAAGTGATGCCGCTGAAGTGATAAGAACTTTTCACTCTCCCGCATGCCGGAGAGTCGGGCTCTCATGCTACCGCGTCCGACCCTCCCATAGATGGCAGGGTGAAGTTGTGTAGACACCAATGCGCCTTGGGAGAATCGAGCTTCGCCCTTCCGCAGGTTGGATTTCCCGGACCGTCCATCAACGGACAAGGATGTCCGTTGTACATGCGGTGATCCACGTAATTCCCTTCAACGCGTCCCACTGGTTATTGAACCTGAAAGAGAACCAAACATGCGTTACCACATTTGCCTTTTGTTGCTCGTCGTGTCTTCGAGTTCCGCAACTGCCGAAGGCCCTGTCCTCGAAAAGGGCGATCGACTAGCCATCATTGGCGATTCGATTACGGAGCAGAAACAGTACAGCAAATTCATTGAAACTTATTTATTGGCCTGCTATCCGGAACTGGAGATACAGAGTTTTCAGTTTGGTTGGGGCGGCGAACGGGCTCCCGGTTTCGCCAGTCGAATGGAAAATGACCTCGTTCCGTGGAAGCCCGATGTCGTAACGACCTGTTACGGAATGAACGATGGCTCGTATCGCGCGTACGACGACCGAATCGGAAAGGCTTACGAAGATGGCATGCGTCAGATCATTGACCGCATGAAAAAGGAAGGGGCCACGGTGGTCGTGGGATCGCCGGGTGTCGTCGATAGCTTTACTTGGGCACGCGACCGACCGGATTTTGATCAGGTATATAACGATAACCTTGAGCGGCTCGGCGAAATTGCGAAGCAGCTTGCAGCAGAGAACAAGATCCCGCACGCCGATGTCTTCCACGCGATGGAGAAGTCGATGGTCGCGGCAAAGGCGGAATTAGGCGAAGCGTATCACATTGCCGGCGGCGACGGTGTTCACCCGGCTGCCAACGGTCACTTGATCATGGCATACGCATTCTTGAAGGCACTGGGCTTGGACGGCAACATTGGAACGATAACGATTGATTTGGAGTCGGCGAAAGCGGAAGCGTCGGACGGGCATAAAGTGGTGAATAGTGCGAAGGGGATTCATCAAATCGAGAGCACGCGTTACCCGTTTTGTTTCTCGGGCGATCAAAAAGACCCGAATGGAACGGCCAGCATTTTGCCTTATTCGACATTCAACCAAGATTTGAATCGGTTCACCCTGAAGGTTCGAAACCTGACATCCAACCATGCAGACATTACGTTCGGAGATGTGACGAAGACATTCAGCAAGCAGCAGTTGAGCGAAGGAATCAACCTTGCCGCGGAGTTCTTGAATAACCCGTTCGTTGGTCCGTTCAACAATGTGATGAACGCAGTTGCGCGAAAGCAATCGTTTGAGACGTCGATGATCAAAGGATTTATTACCAACTTCCGGCAGCTTCACGGTCCACTGGGCGAAGATCCGGAAGTAAAAGCGGCGATGGAAGTCTTGCGTCGCAAGATGACCGAAGCCGACGACGCGGCCCACGCGAAAGCAAAAGCCGCAGTAGTGCCCGTGACTTACAAGATCGTGGTCACGCCGAAGTAACTGGACGAACGTTAAGCACGGCTAATCCTGTCGCACGAAGGACTTCAAGTCCGTCACACCTACGGACTCGAAGTCCGCTGAACAGAGAAATATCAGACTGTGTTGACGAAAAGTCCCGGCATTATTGCACCCATCATCGCACAGGGTGAACCGGATAGGGAGTTCAACCTGCCCCTGACTGTTCAATCCCAACTCGGTTGAATGAATCGCGCTGTTCTCTGCTTCAGGAGTGTCGCGTGAGATCTCTACCGACTCAAGTGAATCGAGTGAATTCGTGTGTTATTTGCGGATGGAGTACGCCAAACCAGTTTCGTTGAAATATGTAAACCCATGCCCGCTGAAAAAAAGTCGGTCAGAAAGCATAGCCCGCTACAATAGCCAACCTTTGGTCTGCGACCTTCACATGTAGTCAAGAAAGATCTTCGGGAACATGCGCTACTATAACTCTGTTTCTGCTTGTCTGATTTTGCTCACGCTTGCATCTGGTGCCGGTCAAGAAACGATCGCTCAACCTCCAGTTCTCGACGGGCTCGTTGCTCGCGTGGACGCCATTCAGCTTGGCGAATCGCAAGAACCGGGTCCGATCGCTCGCTGGAAAAACCTCGCGCGGGGCCTCGGTGACTTTCAGCAGAGCGACAATGATGCACAACCTTCGCTCGTGAGAGTCGGCGACTCCAGCGTTGTTCGTTTCGATGGCGAACGTGACAACTTGCGGAGCGTTGAAAATAACCTCGATGGCATCGAAGAGATATCAGTCTTCATCGTTGCCGCGCCCCATCAGAATCCTGGGGGTTTTCGCGGCCTCGTCGCTTCCAACGCTCGACAGCGTCGCGATTATGAAACGGGTTTCAATGTCGACCTGGGACCGGGGCCGTCTCGCAAACTGGACACCATGAACGTCGAGGGCCACGGGTTTGGTGGTGCTCGCGATTTGCTCGATCAGAGCTATGACTTTGGAACGCTCCATGTTTTCGCGGTACACGTCGATGCTCGTCAACGATCGGTCGTTTTGCGAGTGGATGGTAATGTTTGCGGACGGCGGGCGTTCGATCCCGCGACGATATCACTTAATGAGCTAACACTTGGCGCCAGGCATTTCCTCAATGAACCTGGTGCTCAGCAGGTGCGCGGTGAGTTGAAGGGCGATATCGCCGAACTGCTGATCTACGATCGTGTTTTATCGGAGCGAGAAACTGCGGCGGTCGAAGGCTATCTACGCGACAAGTACGCTGACTTGACGAAGAACTTGCCATCAGCACTGGATCTGGGTGGCGATTCCGCGACCTTGGTCAAAGCGGAGAACCCGCCTGCGATTCAAATGCTCGTCCCTGGATTTGACGTTCAGGAAATTCCCATCCAGCTTCCTAACATCAACAACGTTCGTTTTCGAGCCGACGGCAAACTCGTCACACTTGGCTACAACGGCGATGTGCATTTGCTGAGCGACAGCGACGGCGACGGATTGGAAGACGAAGCAAAATTGTTTTGGAAGAACGAGGGAAGTTTACGTGGTCCCATTGGCATGCTGCTGACGCCGAAAGACTACCCACAAGGTGACGGAATCTTTACTCCCAGCAAAGGAAAGTTATCGCTGATTGTTGACAAAGATGGCGATGAGGTCGCCGACGAGGAGATTGTTGTGGCCAAAGGGTGGAACGAAATTCCCCAGAACGTCGACGCGACTGGTTTGGCGATGGACGACGAGGGCTACCTCTATTTCGGCCTCGGTACCGCGAACTACGCCAACGCCTACCTGATCGATGATCAAGGAACAGCCCAATACGACATCCACAGTGATCGTGGCACCGTGCAACGAGTTTCGCCAGATTTCAAGACACGTGAAACCGTCTGCACCGGCATTCGTTTCCCAATTGCGTTCGCATTCAACAAAGAGGGAGACTTGTTCTGCAGTGAACAGGAAGGCGCGACATGGTTACCCAACGGAAACCCGCTCGACGAACTTCTGCACATTGTTACTGGACGACACTACGGTTTCCCACCACGGCACCCGCGACACAATCCAGGTGTGATCGACGAGCCATCCCTATTTGACTATTCGCCTCAACATCAATCGACCTGCGGGGTGGTGTTCAATGAGGGCGTCGATGGTGGGCCCGTATTTGGTCCGCAGTGGTGGGCGGACAATGCCATTGTTTGCGGCGAATCACGCGGCAAGATTTGGCGCACCCAGCTTTGCAAGTCTTCACACGGCTATGTTGCATCGACGCAGTTGATTGCCTGTTTACAAATGTTGACAGTGGATGCATGCGTCGCGCCGAACGGTGACTTGGTCGTTGCCTGTCACAGCGGACCGCCGGATTGGGGAACCGGCCCGACTGGGATTGGAAAGCTGTTTCGCGTTCGTATGACCAACACGAAAGTTGCCCGTCCGGTCAATGTGTGGGCGAGATCACAACACGAAATTCAAATCGCACTGGATCGGCCAATGGACGCAAGTCTGCTGAGGGGAGTCGCAGACCAAATTGTGATTCAGTACGGCGACCACGTTCGTGCAGGTGATCAGTACGAGACGCTCGTGCCGCCTTACGCGGTGGTTCAGCGGCAATTGCTCGCTCCGCGCAAAGAATTGGCCGTTCACGGAATCGCATTGTCCGCCGATCGTCGCAACATCTTAATTCAGACCGATGCGATGCGATCAAATTCTCACTACGCCATTTCCATCCCCTATGAGTTGAATGATGAAAGGGTTGACGAGGATCCCAGCCGACAGCACAAGTCGATCGATGTGGACTTAACACTGACGGGAGTTCATGCAGTATTGACCCGATCTTCAAAGGAGGCGACCGAATCGTGGAATGGTTGGCTGCCGCATTTTGATTGGAAAGTCAACGACGAGCTCACTCGCAACAGCGCGGTACACGATGAGTTGCGGTCGTTTTTGCGAAGTGGCGGCGTGCTGACACTTCGATCGCGACTCGACCTGGTAGACATCTTGCGTCCCATAGTCCAGCCTGGCTCAACTCTTGATTACGAGTGGCCTCAAGAGACGGTGACCCTGGTCGCGCATTCCTCGCAGCCTATGACGCTGACAAGCGCAGAAACGCAAACGGTCGCTGTTCGGACGGCTGACGGGCGTTTTGAAGCTCGGTTGAGTGTTCCCGTCGAGGCGGCGAAAAGCTTTCCGCTGACCGCAGAGATGACGGTCGCTCCCGCCAGCGATCCTGAATTCACGATCGCCGTGAGAACGAATGAAGACGAGCGTTTACGAGCGTTGCCGCTGCGAAGGTTTTTCTTGCCGTGGTCGCCTGAGTTGGATCAAGATTCGGGCGCGGACGAAGTCGTGAGAATCGCGGAACTCGAAGGCGGTAACTGGGGTCATGGACGCCGGGTCTTTCATAGCGAGGCGGCGAGTTGCTTTAAGTGTCATGCGATCCACGGTGCAGGTCAGACGGTAGGTCCTGATCTCACAAACTTGATGCACCGCGACTATGCGTCGGTATTGCGCGACATTCGGCATCCCAGTTTCGCCATCAATCCAGATTACTTAGGACAAGTCGTGCTTATGAACGACGGCCGCGTACTGACGGGCGTTCTGCAAACCAAAGGCGGAGAATTGTATCTGGGCGACGCCACGGGAAAGGTGACGCGCATCGAGAGAGCAGAAATCGATTCGGTCAAGTCGGCCGAAGTTTCGATCATGCCGAAAGGGATCGACGAAAAACTGACCGCCCAGCAGATGCGTGATCTGATGACGTTCTTGCTGACCCCACCTCCGCACATGCCCTTGGATTCGCCGCTCGAGGCGCCGCCCATTCGCACCCGCGCCGAGGTCGCCGCAGTGTTAGCTCAGTCGCAACCAATTGCTGCTAACCTCAAGCAACTCCGCGTCGTGCTGGTCGCGGGTAACAAAGATCACGGGCCGGGGGAGCACGATTATCCGGCCTGGCAAATCCAATGGGGACAGCTATTATCTGCTGCCGAGCGCGTTGACGTTGAGGCGGCATGGGATTTTCCAGACGACAAGCAACTTTCCAATGCCGATGTGATGATCTTCTTTCAAAAAGGTGCTTGGAATGACGAGCGTCAGCACAAGATGGACGCTTACTTCGATCGAGGCGGTGGAGCGGTTTATATCCACTGGGCGGTCAATGGCGATGACCGCGCGGACGCTTTTTCCCGTCGCATTGGGCTGGCGTCCAAAGGAGGCAGCATTGGCTATCGACATGGGCAACTTTCCTTGCAAGTGCACAATACCGATCACCCGATCATGCGAAACATCGAACCGCTGCAGCTGTACGATGAAAGCTATTGGCGGCTTACGGGGGAAACAGATGACGTAACCCTTTTGGCGACGAGCGTCGAGGAAGGAACGCCGCGTCCACAACTTTGGACTTACGAGCGTTCGGCTGGCCGCGTCTTCGTGAGCATTCCGGGGCATTACAATTGGACGTTTGACGATCCGATTTTTCGCGCAATCTTGCTAAGAGGGATTGCCTGGACCGTGAGGCAGCCAGTCGATCGCTTCAACGACATTGTTCCGCTCGGGGCCAGGATCTCGAAATAAGAACCAGACGCCACCGACATCGGGATTTCAGCGTTTCAAGTCGCACCACCTTCCGTTGAATGCACAGCGCGCCATCGAATGGATCGCTTTTTGCACTCACAGATCGTCGCTCGTGACGATACAGTCAACAAACTCAGCTCGACACTTTTATCGATGCGGGGTATCGTTTCCTGATTGCTGGATTCGCACATATCGCTCACCCCTTCCTGAACGAGACGGTTCACTCTGTCGCAAGTTGCCAGAGAATGGCAAAAAATTCGCTTGGGCTTCAATACCAGGTCAAGGAATACGACCAATGACAATCAACCGCGCTGTTACGACTCTGCTTGTCTTTCACATGGTAACAACGGTCGCGGTCACGCTCTACGGTGATGAGAGAACGCATGTCGTAGGCGAGCCCGCACCGAACGGCAACACCGTGAACGGCAACACCGCGAACGACAACACCGTGAACGGCAACACCGCGAACGACAACACCTCGAACGACAACACCTCGAACGACAACACCGCGAACGGCAACACCGCAAATGCTCCACTGGCCGATTCGGCCGTTGAGTCCCATGAAGCAAGTGCTTCGAATCAACCTCACCCATTGACGCGGGCGATGAAGATTGCCCACGACGGCTATCAGCGGATGAACGATGAGGTACGCGATTACACTTGTGTGCTGGTCAAACGCGAACGAATCGACGGAAAGATGCGCGTACCGGAACGCATTCTTGCGAAGGTTCGGCACGAACAAGTCGAAGACGGTGAAGTTGTATCGCCATTCAGCGTCTACATGAAATTCGAGGCACCCGATTCAATGCGAGGCCGCGAGATTCTTTTTGTGAGCGGGCGGAATGACGACAAATTTCTCGTGCGAAAGGGTAGCGGTCGACTCGCCTTTCTTACCGTCTCGCTCAAACCGACAAGCATGCTGGCCATGTCCGGAAATCGCTATCCGATCACAGAATTCGGAATCAAGCGACTCGCGGAACGAATGATTGAATTGGGAAACCACGATCTTGGCTACCAGGAATGCGAGGTCGTGATCCATAACGACATCGACATGAGTGACCGAATCTGTACCAGCATCGAGGTAATGCATCCGGTCCGGCGTCAGCACTTCGAATATCACCTGGCACGAATCTACATCGACAACGAGTCGCAAGTTCCAATCCGATTCGAGTCGTATGATTGGCCCGAAAGCGAATTTGACGCGCCGGTATTGAAAGAGGAATACACGTATCGCGAAATGAAGCTGAACGTCGGCCTCACGGATGCCGACTTCGAGCGAACGAATCCTGCCTATGGATTTCGGTAACGCATCGTTGCGCTGGTCACGCCGGGCACTGCGGCCGCAGATGTGAGCCCTGCGCGCCAGTGTCGGGCCTTCCGTAGAAATCAGTTCAGATCTGCGGCCCGCGGCGGGCGCCGTCGACTCACCAATTCGCTTTTTATCATTTTCGGGAATTTGCCTAGTTCGGAATTGGCAAGATGATAAGAGCGTTTTCGGCAAACGTTGCCTCACCTTCCTTGCCGTTGATACGGTATCGGATTTTCAATTGCTTCGCGGTCCCCGCCGCGGGGTCGCCTCCGAAGCTCGCGTTGTAACTTTCCGATGCTAACGTGATCAGCGGCAAGTTCGCTGCCTGCCTGCGGATGACTTCCGTCACGTCCTTTTGTTTTGCTCCCGCTCCGTACTGCGCTTTGACGATTTCCAATTTGACTGGATCAAGACCCGCGCTCGACAGCATGGCGCTGACATCAACTCCCGAACCACCCAGCTTTTGGGCAATGACCAGGATTGACGCCGCAGCCTCATTCTTGATCGCGGGAATCTGCTTGGCTTTGATCGCCACGTTCAGCGCGGCGGTACTCGGATGAAGTTTGAGTACATCCAGCACCAACTTTTGCTCCTCCGATCGACGGGCCGTCTCGAGAGCCTTTTCGCACATGTCGGCTCGCTGCGTTTCAGGCATGGGGAACTTTCGAGCAATCCCGATGTACCCGCGCAGCGCACGAATCTGATACTTCTCCGCCGGCGCCGTTTTCGCCAGATCCAACAGAACCGGTGCGGCTGCGACACTGTTCCACTTGCCAAGCAATCGGCTACCGGTGTCCTGAAGTTGGGGATCGGCACTTTTCGCCGAGCTGGCGAGTGTCATGAGTGCGTTGTTTCCGCCCACCTCGGCAAGAATCTCCAAAAGGGTGTTCTTTGTCGACGCCGATGAACGATCCATTGCCGCCACGAGCACCGAGACGCACTCTTCGCGGTCAGGCATCCGAATGCTGGCCGCCTTCAACGCCCGCTGCGCCTCGACGGCATCTTCCGGATGCCTGGGCGTAACGACCTGCGAAATCAACACTGGCAAATCATCGAGCGTGACCGTTTCACCCAACGCGACGAAGGCGGCGCTTCGGACGGCGGGATCGGAATGGTCCAGCGCCTTGACAACCTTGTCGACAGCGTCGATTCGCCTCTTCCCAATCAACTCCAATAACAGTTCATAGTTCTTGCCTTTCGCAGAGTCCAGCATGGTGACGATCTGCGAATCGACACTGGCCCCTGGAAGCTCGGCGAGTGTTTCCTGGGCCGCTTGTGCCAGTTCTGCATCATTTTCGGTCGCCGTCGTTAGCAACACGTCAAGACACGAGTCGTCGCCGACGCGCCGGAGCGCGTCGATTGCTGAAACTCGCACCTGCTTGTTTCCTTCACTGGCAGCCTTCAAGACAGAAGCCAGCACGACGGTGTCGGGTCGGTCAGCCATCGCTTGCACGATCAGCGCGGCTCGCTCGGGTGTCGCGCGAGCCATCTCATCGGCGAGCGCCCGATCGACATCGCCACCGGGAAACTCGCGAGCCGTGCCCAACGCAAGTTGAAACATCTTTTTATCAGGTGATTGAAAGGTCTCGATCAACAGCGGTATCCCGTCCTGATTGCGAGCGAGGATCGCGCCGCGAGTCGCTTCGATGATCCTCTGCATCGGTACATCGGCACTGCGAATCTCGTCGTAGATCTCTGTCGCCGCCGCCGCATTGCCATCGCCGAGCAATCGTTCGGCACACAACACG
>JAHELS010000310.1 GCA_024644085.1 Rhodopirellula sp. | reverse complement strand
GTGGGGTCAAAAAACTGGAACGAACATTTCAGCCGGTGAAATCCGCGGTTGCGTGGTTACATGGGGCCAGATTCTCGGTCGAGATTGAGTTCAGACAGCGCGACGCTGGCCAGAAAGTGAGGCAAAACGGCGGCACCGCGCAGCAGATATCGCGCTGTTTGTTTCAAGACAGGCATGGTGCAGAGTGATTGAAGGCCGGAAGGGCTAAGCGGCTCGTCGATACGATCGAAGCAAACCACCGAGGCGCTCCGTCGTTTCGATCCCAGCTTCCATGTCAGGTGGTCGGTCCATCGGCACGATGAGCTCGTTGTCTAAACCCTGATGATTTCGTTCTGTGTGATAGTGCGTGACGAAAGCACGCACGGCTCTGCGCGTTGCGGTCTCGCCAAAGAGAATCAGTTTGTGAAGGCACTCGGATTTCAGCGATCCAAAAAATCGCTCTAGATGTGCGTTTAAGTTCGGGCTTCGCGGTGGCAATCGAACAGGCTTCACGCCCTCGCGTCGCAGGCAAGCACGAAACGACTTACTGAATGTCGCATCGCGGTCCATGATCAAGTACTGCTTGTCCTTGAGAAAACCATCCTCGCAGTTGGTCAGTTCGAGGGCCACCGTTTTCATCCACGCTTCGTTCGGATTGGTGGTGCAGCCTACGAATTTGACGCGGCGTGTCTTCAACTCCATGACAAAGAGAAGGTAGAACGTTGTCAGTCCACTCTTTGTCCAAGCTTCCACGGTGGTGAAGTCGATCGACGCCATCACATCCCAATGCGCCTTTAGAAATGTTTCCCATGATCCTGTGTGTTTGCGGTCTGGTGCCGGCTCAATGCCGTGGGCTTTGAGGATATTGCCAATGGTGGAGTCGCAGATGTGGTAGCCGACGTTCGATAGCGCACCGCTAATACGGTCGTAACCCCACGTCGGATTCTCTTTCGCGAACTTGAGGGTCAAATCAACGATCACTTGGCGGATCCTTGGCCGACCAGATTTCTTTTCTTTTCGGTCGGAGTAGTTCCCCTTATTGGCCACCAATTGTCGATGCCAGCGCAAGATTGTGTCCGGCGTGAACAGGGTTCCAACCTGCTCGAGTTGCTTGCGGCCGAGGAGCTTGCCTTTGACTGCCAAACGACGCCGCTGGTCATCGTTTAGCAAGATTCGCTTCTTGCCGAACTTCTCTTTGAGAACGACATTCTCAGTGCGAAGATACTCAATGACTTCTTGTTGTTGTCGATTGACCCAACTGGCAAGAATGATCAGCATCAATTGCCACGGTTGCAGAATGAATTTCATCGGCGACTCGGGATGACCAAATCCGAGACGATCATTGGTGCTGGGGCAAATGTAAAGCGGCGTGGACCAGGCAGCGGGTGTTCAGCGTTTGGGTTGGATCGGGTGAGACCGATTGCGGAAACTTTTGGGACGTCCAAATCTGTTTCACCTCGGCCGAACTGCCTGGCTTTCAGATGCTTGCAGCCTCGCTATTCGCGGTGTTTAATCTTCGGCTGAGTATTTTCACCCCACGGGGTTGTCCGTTCTTCAGTCATTCCAAAATGTGGAATCTCGCGGGGCTTTGTATTTGACATCTAGATGCGGTGTTGCCAGCGGCTTCTCCCCAGCGAAGAGACTGTCGACACCACCGATCACCATTCCTGACGTCAAGAGTGTTCGTTCCACAGGATAAGGGGGTTTGCGCTGGATCATCGTCGTTTCGATATGCCGAGCCAGCGGATTGAAGAAGTCCGCGGTCGTTGAGCCATGCTTTGGCATCGGCAGGTACATCTGACACGATACGATCGTACTATCGCGGAGCATTCCCGCGTAGTTGAAATCCCGAATGTCCGTAAGCAGTATGGTTGTTCTCAAACCATCGTTGTGCTCGATCAGATAGCCGGTCGTGTCAGGCATCGTCCGCTGGAGCCACTCAATCGAGGTCGGATCGGTTGGGAATCCAGTTGCGACCGGCAGATTGTGGCTACGTGTCAGGGCTGAGACGATCAACTCTCGCGTCGTTTTACAGTCATCCATCCACAGGCGGTTCCAAAGCTTGTCTCCTCGCAGTGCATGGACTTGCTTGACTCCGCTTTCGCCACCATCGCGTCTTTCCGACATGCACTGCGCTGTTTCCAAGGCGTGGATGTCATAGCTGTCGATTCCGCCGTACGCCACGCAGACACTTTCCTTGAGCGGCGCGTTGTACGGCATGTCGATCGCCGGCATCCGGCGAGTCACCGGAAGTGATGAGCCCGCCAGAAATGCGAAATCGAGACGTCGTGAATCTTGCACCATCGCGACGCACTGGTCCCAGTCAGTTGACAAGTGTTTGTCATTGAAGACCGGCACGCTGCGACCGCTCTGCTCGAAGACTTTGACAACTTTTTTGAACCACTCATATCGCGGATAGAGATGCTGGCCCTTTTCGTTGGTGGGATAGTCGCCGTGCTCTCCGATAATGATGACACCGTCCACAGCCAGTTTCTCACCCCCCAGCGTCAACGCTTCTTCGATGGTTGGGTACAAACTCAATCCATGGCGTTTGATCCTGCCTCGCGCAAGATCCTCCTCAGGAAACTGATCGATGAAGACCGATTCAACTTTCACGCGGGGTTCTTGCCAGCCACCCTTCCACGTATATCCCAACGTATGTCGATCCAGGAAATGCTGCGCATGCGAATGCGTCTTCACGACGGTTCCAAGAAAGGCAACCTTTGGCCGCGGCGACCCAGAAGTCTCCGCGGCGCCGGCACAACGGATCAGTGGGCCGCGTTCTGAAAACGTGGCAGCGCCGACCACTGCTGTGGCCCCAATCGAGGACAGGAAACGGCGGCGATCATGACGAAGGTTGCTGTTTTTCATCGGAATCCACTCCCCAAAATGCCCAAAGAATGAGCGCTGCGGCGGCCGGCAGGCAGGCAGCTGCCGCCAGCCCGTAATCGTAGGAACCGGTCGAATCTACCATTCGCCCGAACAGTTTCTGTGTGGGAGGAACAAGAAACCACGCTGTGACTCCTGCCATTCCCGTAATCTTGCCTTGATGTTTTCCCGAAATGTCTTGCGTAAAAGCATGGTACAACGGAAACACGCCTAGCGCCCCAGCACCACTGATCAGCAAGATCATCAGCAACAGCCAGCCCTTGGGAAGAACCGGTAGCGCGACCAGTGTTAGGCACAGCATAGCGCAAACGGAAAACATGATTTGTCGGGCACGAGTCACCGAGATTCCCTTCGAGCAAAGCCAAAGGACGACAGCTCCGACTCCCAAGCATCCGACATCGGTCGCTGCAAACCAGGCGGAATTGAATAGCAGCGTATGCTGTTCCGTATAACCGCGGCCCTCCTGCAAAAACAAATGCAACCAGGCTCGAAATAATTGCCACGACGTGTTAATCAGACAGACGACGACAAGCACGATGATCATTTTGCGGTGAAGCAAAACTCGCCACGAGCCAGCAGCCCCGCTGCTCTCAGGTCTCGGCAGGTCCGAGGCTCGAACCGTAAAAAACCAGCCAGCCACCCAAAGCAGGCCAACGCCGCCAACGATCGCAAAAGCAGGTCGCCAACTGCCCACTTCATCACTCAATAGCGAGAGCATGACCAGGGGTGCCAGAACCGCGCCGATGGAAGTGCCACTTTGTAGCAGGCCATTGCCCATCGTTCTGCCCCGCGCCCTTGTCAGAGCGCGAACCACACGCACGCCACAAGGCCAATGACCCGCTTCGAATATTCCCAAGCACAGACGCAGCCACAGCAGATCTTGATATCCGGTGGCCATTGCGGTTGCAGCGGTCACAGCAGACCAAGAAATCAGCACTGCCGGATAGAGCCAGCGAACACTGATCACATCCGCCAGAAATCCGAACAAGATCGATCCAATTACAAAACCGTAACCGAACGCCGCCTCAACATCGCCGTACTGTTCGTTGAGCATGCCGAATTCGGTTTTGATTCGCGCCGATGCGCTGGCCAAGGTCTGTCGGTCGAGATAATTGATCGCGGAAGCCAGCAGCAATAAGCCGCAGATGACGGCCACTCGAGTGGAACCTGTCCCGGAGTGGTCGTTTGCCGGTTGATTTGGATCCGCATCCGGATTCTCGCTCGCTGGACGATCGGTTCGCTCGCTCACGGCATCATCCTTCCCAAGACGTCCCGTCCCAGCTAGTGACTCGCCGCAAAAACTGCACCAAGCCATTGGCGAACAGTGTTAGCAGCTGTTCGCCCTTCTCCTGAGTCGCGATAGCTGGATCGCCGATGTGGCCTGGTTCCGAGCGATCCGGCATGATCCAAGCTCGCTGGGCCGGTAGAAACGGGTTGCCAAATTCGATCTTCGGCACTTCCTCGTGGCGCTTCACCAAGTTCGGTGTCAACCGCAGAATCATTGACGTTTCCCATTCACAAGCATGTCCCATTTCCGTTTGTTGCAAACCGGGAATGCTGGTCACCGGGTCTGCCAAATTCCAGTACGTGGCGAACAGCAACAGCAGATCTTGTCGTCCACGGTAGCGTTGTCGGATCTCAAACATGGCCTGACGCCCTGGAACGTCATTGCCCCCGTGTCCGTTAACCACAACGATGCGACGGAAGCCGTGAGCGACAAAGTTGTCAACAAGTCCGCCGAGAAGATCGAGCCAGACGCGTGGCTGGGCTGAAACCGTTCCCGGGAAGTCCATGTGATGGTGTGAGTTGCCCAGCCACATGAGAGGTACGATTAGCGTTCGCTCTTCGAATTCATCATGCGCCCGGCGAACAATTTCTGCCAGCAGCATGCTGTCGGTGAAGACAGGCATATGGCGTCCGTGCTGCTCCAGTGCCGCGACAGGAATGATGACTGGCGTATCTCGATCCAAAGCATCGACGTCGGGCCAAGTGAGATTGGCAAGTTCCATTGTGTGGTCCAATGTACGGGGCATATTGCAGGGACGGATCCATGCCAACCGGACGCCCAACCTACCACGGATGCGACGCTCCCGCGCGGCTCAATTCGGATAGCGCACCGCAGATACGGTCGTAGCCCCACGTCGGATTCTCTTTCGCGAACTTGACGGTCAAATCAACGACCACTCGTCGGATCCTTGGCCGACCCCGTGGGGTCAAAAAATTGGAACGAACATTTTGGCCGGTGAAATCCGCGGTTGCGTCGTCAGATGAGGTCGGATTTTGGGTCGAGAACGATGCCGCGGTGAACAATTGTCATTGCGAAGCCGATCGATAAATTCTCTGGTGTGTTAACCAAACGCGAAGTTGTTTTTTCAAAAAGACAAATGTTCCATCGGTTAACACGACCGCGTTAACCGAGTGCAAAAAGTTCCCAGGCGTCCAGTTCGCTAAACGGCCAGACCGAACCGGACGGATATGGCGCAAACGCATGACCGCATGATGCTTACGCGAAACATACAAACCGAGACTTGTTGCCGAGAGCGTTCGTTTCGGGGAAGTCGATGCAACCTCATGCACGAAATGTAACGAAGATCGAGTTAGCTTAAGGCCGATTTGAGACCCTTGGCATTCTTTCCAGAGTCTCGCAGAAAACGGTCATTGCGGTCGCTGAATCGTTCTCCGCCAGTTCGCTGAGGTTCTCAATAAACATAACGGGCGACGAACATCGGATGGATCGGAAATCCTAGATTCCAGCGGTTCATGCCTCAGCCAACGGGTGTAGATGGATCGTACAAATCTCGCAGGCTGAGTTAGATCTAACTTGTCCTCAGCGCGACATCTTACCGGAAATTCCCGGTTGTTTCCGCAGGATTTGCCTCCGAACACACGTGGCACTGTTGTTGCCTTGCCCTGAACAAGAGACGCTAATGCGTTCGGCATTGTGTCAGCCGGATTTCCTATCATGCGAAGAAGATGAATTCGAGCTTGTCAACTATTGGACTTCGAGGAATCGCCACCAGGCTGGGTGAGCACATCGTCGGTGTGGAAGTACTGGCCCGGAACAGACGTCTGACATCCGATCCTGCCGCACTGGTCGAACTTGGATTCAATCACGCTCATATCTGCCCGACTTTCGACGACGCCCTGCGGATGGCTGTTAATTCAGCCGAAGACGCTCTTGCGGATGCGCGACTTGAACCAGAAGACATAGATCTACTCATCT
>JAHELS010000006.1 GCA_024644085.1 Rhodopirellula sp. | reverse complement strand
AAAAAAGCCGATCGGATCTCCCGTTCGGCTTGTCTCGTTCGACGGCTCGGATTACTCGAGATCCTCCGGTGGATCTTCATTCATCATTTCTTCTTCGGCCGCGATTGCCGCTTCATAAGCCTCGATGGCCGATTGGTCCGCGTTCTCGATCATGCTCGATGCTTCGCCACCGCCGCTGCATCCTGGCACGGCCAGAAACAGTGAGCAGACGAAAAGGGATAAACCGAATAACTTCTTCATCTTTGAGTCCTCAAAAAGTGCTTGACGCCGACCCGTATGGTCGCGAATTAATTGTAATGGATTGGAATACATTCGCTACGGCACCGGCTAGAAAGTCGCGATTTGAAATCCGATTTCATGCAGAAATCTTTCGAATTCCCACATCGTCCACTGAAAGTATTGATTGCCGCCGCGTCCGTAATTGAAGAAGCCGTGTCCGGCATTGGGATACTCAACGAACGTGCAGTGGTTTCCCGCGTCCCGCATCCGTTTTTGGAATGACCGGATCAGTCTCGGCGGGATGAGTGCGTCGTCGCTGCCGCTTAGCACGAGTGTCGGCGGCAGCTCCGCACGTACATGGTGGGCCGGCGAGAAATCGGCCGGATCGATACCCGCCGTCTCGCATTTCTTTCGACCGCCGCTCCACCCATCGACGAGATCGATGACGGGATTAAGCAACACCAATCCCCGCGGCAGATGGTCGATGACCGCGTCGTCTTTGAGGTCAATCGTCGCCAGGGCCAGGGAGAGGTGACCGCCGGCGGACCCACCAGAGACGACAAGCTGGCTCGCGTCAATGTGGTGCTTGTGCCCGTTTTCGACAATCCACCGGTAGGCCCGCCGCGCGTCGCGCAAGGTGTCCGCAGGCGTCAAACCGCCGCGCGGAGCGCGAAAGTGAATCGATACCGCGTTGATGCCGCGCCGCTGTAGATACACGCATTGCGGCGCCAACATGTCCGGTGTGCCACCCCATCCGCCGCCATGGATAAAGATGACGCAGGGGCGAAGTTCGTCGTCGGCGATGTCCAGCGGATTGAAAACCCACAACCGATGTTCGGTGACGTCCGCATCGCCGTAGACCAACTCCTCGCCAGTGCCAAGCAGCTCTTTCGTGATCGCGCTGGTTTCCTCTTTGTCGCTGGGAACGTAAAGCAGGTCGTGCTGCGGATTCCCGTAGGCGTCGACAAGCGCTGGCTCGTCGACATCGGCCAATGAGCGAGTGATCACTTGTTCAAGTTCTTGTTTGGCATCGCGGTCAGCGTCGGACATCTCGAGCGGGTTGATTTCGACCTCCTCGAGCGATTTGTCGCTCAGCCGATAGAGTCTTCCACTTTGAAACAGCTTGTAATCGGCGTTGAGTGCGAAGACTTGTCGACGAAACCGTTCCTTGTCCCATCCGGGTCGGGGATCGTACCAGAGGAAGACCGATTCACGCTGCGGTCCGTCGTTGCCGAGCAATCTCGGGGCGAAACTGATGCCGTCGGTAATGAACCTGGAGGGCAACTCAAATCCACCAAGCTCGGCAAGAGTCGGAACGAAGTCGGATGCATCAACGATTGCGTCGCAAATTCCGGGCTCGAAATAGCGGTCGTCGCCGGTCTCCGTGGCGGAATCTCGGCCGGGCCAGTGGGCAATCAGAGGTACATGAATCCCGGTTTGTTTCGACGTTGCCTTGCCACCTTGGATTTCACGTCCGTCTTTCATCCGCGACACCACTTTCGCGTGCGTCCCGTTGTCACTGTAAAAAATTACGATCGTGTCATCGTCCAGGTTTTTCTCTCGGAGCTTGTCGATCAACGAACCGACGGTCGTGTCCATGTACTCGATCATGTCGGTGATGTACTTGTAGTCTTCTTTTTGAACCGCCCCAGGGTCCCAGTGGGGCGTGTTGGGCGTCGGCTCGAAGGGCCAATGGGGCAACGCCATCGGGTAATAAACAAACGCCGGTTGGTCGCGATGCCGGTCAAGGAAATCGATGGTCTTTTCGACCCAGATGTCTTCGCCGTATTTCCGGTCGTATCGTTTCAGTTGACCGGACGCCCCCGCGGTTCCTTCGAGCATCGTGGGGCTGGTGTATCGAGAGCCTTTGTCTTCGGTGTGCAGTGCATGGTAGAGCGCAAACTCATCGAACCCGGCATCCTTTGGGTGCATGCCGGTGCCGCGCCGCGCCGCGGCGCCCGGCAAGTCGGGTGGATCGTACGAATAGAGCTGCCATTTGCCAAAGATCGCGGTCGCGTATCCGGCCGACTGCATCAGGTGACCAAAAGTTGTTTCGCTCGGATCGAGGATGCCAAAGGAACTCCAATTTCGATGGTTGTACTTCCCCGTCATGATCTGGACGCGCGTCGGTGTACACAGGGGTTGGGAATAGGCCCGCGTGAATCGGATTCCTTCGGCCGCCATCCGATCAAGATTCGGGGTTCTGTACGAATCACCGCCGTAGCACTCGAGACCCTCGATCCCGACATCGTCCGCCATGATCAAGAGTATGTTCGGTCTTTCGGGCGGAGCAGCACCGGAGAGCGAAACGATGCATGCGGTACAGACAAGCACGAGCAGAGTTTTCGGCATTGCACATCAAACGTGTATGGCGGAGCTGAGGGTCGATTCTCTCGAGCCAACATCTTACCGTGCGGGTGCAATGAGCCGCGTGCCGGATGCCGAGGAGGCACCTCGGCGGATTTCGTGGGCCGCTAGAACCTCGAAACGGGCCGGGTGTGTCAGATTTCGATGATTCGATAGATTGTTGGACTCGCAGAACCTCTTTCATTCCTTCGATTGCTTTGCCCCATGCTCGTTTCCCTGAAATGGCTGTCAAGTTACGTCGACTTGCCGGTTGATCACGAACAGCTCGCGTTGCGTCTCAGTTTGTCCGGTCTGAATCACGAATCGACCGATACGATCAACGACGATGTGGTTATCGATTTAGAAGTGACGAGCAATCGAGGCGATTGTCTGGGGCACATTGGCGTGGCCCGCGAAATCGGAGTGCTCTACCAGGTTCCAGCCAACGTGCCGCAACCGAAGTTGTCACAGTCCAAGACGTCAGTGGAATCGTTATTGAAGGTCGAGAACCAGTTTTCCGAAGCCTGCCCACGATACACGGCGCGCGTCATCCAGGGCGTCAAAGTGGGCAAGAGTCCCGATTGGCTCGTTGAATCGTTGCAGTCTGTGTTTTGGAAACGCAAGCTTGATGGATCGATCGAGCAATATCAAAGCATCAACAACGTCGTGGATGCCACGAACTACGTGTTGATGGAATGCGGGCAACCGCTGCATGCATTTGACCATGCAAAGGTCGCTGGATCTAAAATCATTGTGCGTGCTGCGGACAAAGACGAGACAATTGAAGCGATCGATCATCGTGAATATCAGCTCGATGAATCGATGTGTGTGATCGCGGATGCCAAACAGGCTTCGGCCGTTGCCGGGGTGATGGGAGCTGCGATTTCCGAGGTCAGCGAGTCGACACAGGACTTGGTGATCGAATCGGCGATCTTCACCCCGCTGTCGATTCGACGAACCGCCCGAAAGCTACGATTGCACAGCCCGTCATCGTATCGATTCGAACGAAAAGTCGATCCGGTTGGCGTTGACTGGGCAAGCCGCCGGGTCTGTGAAATGATTGTGGATCTTGCCGGCGGCAGCGTCGCCGATGGCGTAATCGATACCGCGGCTGAGGTGCCACCGCGAGCGGCCATCGTGTTGCGGGCGAGTCAGTTGGAACGGATTCTCGGCATCACGATCGACCGTGCGGAAGTCGCGCGGATTTTGACGGCGCTAGGTTGCAGCCAGCCGCGGGCGAGCGACATCTCCGGCGATGCGGTGGCCTACGTCCCTCCGACGTGGCGACACGACTTGACGCGTGAGGCTGACCTGATCGAGGAAGTCGCGCGGATCCATGGTTACGACAGGATTCCGGAAGACGCCCCGATTCCGGTCGCGCCGAGCACGCGTCGTCCCTTCGACACAGCGATGGATCGCGTCCGTCACGTCATGACCTCGGCCGGCTTGAGCGAGGCAATGACGCCCAGCATTGTGACGAAGAAGCTTGACGCGGCGATCAGCCCGTGGAGCGATTCGCCGCCCCTCCAGACGCAGACGCCGATGTTGAAGGGCGCACGCCACTTGCGTCGCAGCCTGTTACCAAGTTTGATTGAAGGCCGGGCCAAGAATTGGTCGTCGGCAAGCCTCGATGCAGATCTTTTCGAGATCGCACACATCTATTTACCCGGCAAGGGTGACGACCTGCCGAGCGAACAGTACTCTCTCGGAATGGTTTCCGGTAGCGAGTTTTTCGTCGTCAAGGGAATGCTCGAAACGCTGTGTGAGCGAATGGGAATCGAGCAGCCTTTGAGAGTCGAGACAGTCCAACGTGGCGGCTTTACTCCCGGGGGCGCGGTCGCCATGCAACTCGGCAAGCAAACGCTTGGTTATCTCGGCGTCGTCGATCCGAAATTACTGAAGACCTGGAAATTGCCCGGCGATGTGGTCGTCGCCGAAGTGTCGCTGCCGATCTTGCTCGAACAGTCGCAATTGGTTCCTCAGCAGCGTTCTGTCAGCATGTTTCCCTCGATTCAGCGTGATTTGAATTTCATCGTCTCTGAATCGGTGCGATGGAGCGAGATGGAGAACGTTGTGCGATCGGCGGTCGGGTCGGAGTTGGCGTCGGTCACTTATCGCGAGACGTATCGCGACCCGAAGAAAGACGGCAAAGACCGCAAACGCGTATTGATGACGGTGGAACTTCAGCGTCATGACGCCACACTCAGCGGCGACCAGGCCGATGCACTTGTCGGTCAAGTGATTGGAGCCTGCAGCAAACAACTGTCCGCACAATTGTTGTCCTGACGGACTGAATCAATTCGCCGGCACGAGTGCGAACGGCCGTTCATCTCCTTGAACGATCAAATAGCGGTGGTCGGCAGCAATGCCGTCGAACGTTTGTGTGTCCCCGCCGGGCCAGCTGATTTCGAGACGATCCACGATCGCAGCGTTGCCCAGGCCAAAACAGACCAGTGGCTGGTTCTTACACATGTACCCGTCACCCGACTGAACGACGCCGATAGTCGTTCGGCCCCCGACGGTCGCCGTGACGGTGGTTCCAATTGCATCCCTTTCGCAGCGTCGGCCAACAAGCTGAAGCTGCAGCCAGTGATAATCCGATTCGGTTCGGTTCTCGAGTAGCGCCAAAGGCGCTTTTAAGTCCGTAACAACGAAATCGACGCGACCGTCGTTGTTCCAGTCGCATACGGCCAAGCCTCGCGACAGATGACCGCGCTGCCAATAGTCCTTGTCGCCGGCGACATCGAGCTGCGCGAATCGGGAACCTTGCAAAGAGAACACTTGCGTTGGCATCTCGAACGAGCTTCCTTTCGAGGTGTAGTCTTCGACGTGCCCGTTCCCCACCACGATGTCGACGCTCGAATTGTTGTCGTAATCAATCGCCTGGGTTCCAAAGCCGAGCATTTTGTAGGTGGTTGTCCCCATTGAGAATGCGACGGCAAGATCATCAAAAAAACCGGCTGAGTTTTGCATGTATTGATTCGACCACTGGTTCTCGAAATTGGTCACATGCAAGTCAAGTCTTCCGTTTGAATCAAAGTCCGCGGCTGCGATTCCCATGCAACCAAGTGGCATTCCGTCGGCTCCGTACGCCACCCCTTTCGCGGCTGCCATGTTGCGAAACACTCGCGAATTATCGGTGCGTTCCCACAAATGATTGGCCATGTGGTCGTTGGCGATAAACAATTCATTTCCCCCCACGCCGTCGATGTTCGCGAGCAGAACGCCCAGGCCGGTCGCTGGGCGCGGCTGCGAAGGATCGCCCAACGTTCTGCCCGACATCGTTCCGTCGGACTGCGCGAAGAAAACGCGGTCGACCGCCGGGGTGAATGTCAGCGGTCCCGGCAGATCCACCGGTTTGCCGTCGGATCGATACTCAATCGGATCGAAGGCGCGTGGATCGTCCAGATAATTGACCTCGACGATGTCGGGTAGGTGGTCACCATCGATGTCACCCATCGCCAATGCAGCGGTGAATTTCGGTTCATTCCAAACCGCATCACCTTCCAGAGTTTGAAAGGTCCCGTCGCCCTGGTTGATGAACAATGCATTTGCGCCGATGTTTCCGACAACAACATCGGGAAAACCATCCTGGTTCCAATCGCCCGCCGTGACTCCGCAGCTGTACCCGCGATCGTCGCATCCGGCTCGCTCGGTCACATCCACGTATTGTGGACGTTGATTCCTCAGCAATGCGTTGGGCAGCGTCCCGCGCCCGTGGGGAGGTTCGCCAGACGCCTGGCCGACATAAAGATCGGTATTTCCGTCCAAGTCGAAATCGAGGCAGGCAACCCCCGCGCCGAGTTGTTGAAAGATGCGGAATTCACGCTCCACCGGCACTGGTGCATTTCGATATTGAAACTCTAGCCCGACCATCGAAGCGATATTTGTAAACGCGGGTTGCCGACCCTCGGGACGCTCGGTTGAAGATGCCACGTTGTCCATCGTCGATTCGATCGGTTCGAACGATGTGTCGAGCGGAAAGTCATCGAGATTGATTCCGCACAGGAGCTGGTCGCGTTGTCGCGGCACATCGAATTCCGGCACAAGTCTCTTGGCCTGCTGGACTTTCCGCATCGCCTCGGGCGGAGCACCCATATTCTGGAGCGCGACTTCGTACCAGGCCAGCGCCTCGAGCGAGCGGCCAATCTGGTGCAGCCCGCGAGAGAGCTCGTCGAATGCAGCACTGTCCGGATTGGGGTTTGCAACAATTGACCGGGCCAACCGTGTGAGCGCATCGATCTGGATTCCTCGCTGGCGGAATCGTTCGCTCGCGTCGACGTGACCGCCGGCGGCGAGCGCCTGAGTCATCCGGTCGTTAACAGCCAGCTCACCCGGTTCACGCACGACCGCTTCGGCCAGCAACCGCACGGCCTGGTCATGCTGTCGTCCACGCATCGCCCGGCCACCCAACGCAATCCAGTAAGAGGGATACCGGCGACATTCCGATGGAACCTGATCAAGCCAGTTCTCGAGTGCCGCAAAATCCTGGGCGGCGAGCAGGGTTTGACCCTGCAACGCCACCGCACACGGGTTTCTCTCTCGGACCGGGTCGCTCTCGCCGAGGATTCTCGATGCATTTTCGGCATCCCCCTTGCTGAGCAAGTCTCGGGCAACGTTCAACGGACCAACTCGGTTCACTTGATGCGTGTCCGAAAGATCGACGTCGATTGGATTGCCGGTGTAAGTCCGCGCGGGAACCATCAGTCCGCCGAGCAACTCTTTGGTAACACCACCGCGACGAATCAGCTCGCGGATATGTTCGTTGGCATCAAACCGAAATCCGCGTTGATTCAGCAATTCGACGAGTTGAGTACGCGCCTCGTCCAACTCGGGATGATCTTTGACCAGCGCTGTGAGCCGCCCGATTGCTTCTTTCCATTGGCCGCGGTTCGCGAACAGGAGTGCGGCACGCATACGAAGATTGGCCGCGTCTTGGGGTGCTGATCGTGCGGCGTCATCGAGCAGCTTGAATGCCTGGTCGTAGCGTCCGCGGGACATGGCGATTTCCGATGCCAGCACGAGCGCCTGTGAATCGCCCGGCTCCCGAAGCAGGTAATCTTCAAGCTCACGTTCCGCCTGGTCGATGTTCCCGGCATCCGCCTGCCGGCGAATTCTTGCCATCGTCGCCGCTGGCGATGAAACCACTGTTTCGCGCTCAGGTGGAGCCGCCAGCGGATCGGGCGGTTTGGTGCCACCGAAGTCACAGCCGCAAGTGGCGACCAGGATGGCGGCAAGCAAATGTGACAACAGATTTGCAGTCGCACCGCGTCGTCGAATGAGAACAATCAATGACATGATTCAATCAACACATACCGGCACACAGCAGAGGGCAGCTCGGGAAGGATACCACGATCCGATGGTGGATTGATCGTTGTCGCAACACGCAACCGCGTACGATCGATTGACACAGCGTCGTTATTTCGAGCCGATGATGCTCGGGCGCGTGCTGCGGACGAGTCACTTAGTCCTCGATCGGCGTTTCTTTGTCGCCATCCTTGAGGAACGGTTTGCGAACCTGTTTCCCTTTCGCGTCCTGGTACTCGCGGATCCAGATGTTTCGAAATCCTACCGGGTTGCCGTGATCCTGGAGCGAAATCGGTCCGGTGGGAGGATGGGCGTTGTATGCCGGCGGACGAGAGAATGGGTTGTCGCCGAGCAATTCAAAGTGGTTCAAGATCAACACACCGTTGTGCATCACGGTGATGTAAGCCGGTGATACGAGCCCACCCTCGTCATCAAAGCGCGGAGCGGTCCAGAAGACGTCGTACGTATTCCATTCCCCCGGCGGCCGCATCGCGTTAACGGCGGGCGGCGTCTGTTTGTAGATCGCGCCGGCCTGGCCATCGTGATAGGTTTCGTTTTCGTACGAATCGAGAATTTGCAGTTCGTACCTGTCCATCAGAAAGAGACCGCTGTTTCCGCGTCCCTGTCCGGTCCCCTTGGGTGGCACGGGAGACTTCCATTCGAGATGTAGCTGGCAATCGCCAAACGATTCTTTCGTGACGATCTTTCCTTTCCCTGAGTATGCCACGCCATCCTCGACCTTCCAGTTTTCCCCGTTCGTCCACTGGGACAGATCGTCTCCATCAAACAGCACGATCGCGTCGGACGGCGGATCCGAATTCGTCTCACCCGGCGTTACGATCGGCGGCGAGTCCCACTCGATCCCATTGAGGTACTCGGCGGCCGACGCCAATGAAATCAGCGCACAAAGAGATCCGGTGATTGTGATGAGCATCCAGTTCGGACGCAGGATCCGTAAGTTGCGGTGCATGTCGAGATTCCAAGGGGGGATGGTGAACCGGGCGACGGAGCCCCGATGTTGGCTTGAACAGCCCCGATCGGCGTGAACAGCCCCGATCGGTGCGAACGGGCTGGATTATGCTCAGCCGTCCAGCGGTTATCAATGATGGCGGCTAGCAATGATGGCAATGGAGACGGCGATTCCCGAAAAAGCCTGCATTGACGTTCCATGGAGATAATTGCTAGTTGCGGGCCATGATGTTGAATAACCCCCTGAGACATCGGGCCCTGACGACGATGCTGCTCCTGTGCTGGACGGTCACCGCCGCCGAGTCGCAATCTCCGGCGATCACGGCCGAGGTGGCCGCGAGTACCCCAGAGAGCGACTCGTCGCCCTGTGTGTTGCTGCAGAACGGGAACGTGCTCTTCGGCCATGCCCACCAGGTCGGTGAGTTTGTGGTCGTTCGAACTGGCAACACCGGCGAGATCAGGTTGCCGCGTTCGGCTGTTGCCTGTTGGGCGGCATCGATACGCGATCTGTACCAATACCGAAAGGATCATCGCCTCTCGGCTGATATCGCAACGCACATCCGTGATGCGCGATGGTGTCTGCGTTATGACTTGTTCGATTTGGCGGCACAGGAGATACGTGCGATCCGAAAAGTCGATCCAGCTAACCGCGAGGCCCAACGGATCGAAGATCAATTGCGCCGTCTCACATCGGCCCGCGTCGCACCCTCGGCGTCAACCTCACACTCGCTTGAGTTGCAGCCGGTTGTATTCCAGGAGAACGAGACCAGGCAGAAGGAAGTCGAACCGGTGGCGCTTCGTTTTTTCGCACGTCATATCCAACCGATGTTGCTCAGCAAGTGTGGCCGATGCCATGATGCCTCGAATCGAACTGAGGGCTGGAATCTGGTCATCCCGACGGTCGGTACAAGAGCATCGGCACGGATGACGCGTGAGAATCTGCTCTCGTCGACGCAGTACATTGACGCCAGCGCCGCCGCACAAAGCGAATTGTTCCTGAAGGCTACGAATCCACACGGCGGCAGCGCCGACATGTTGAGTTCACGAAATGCCAAGGCGATTGAGTCACTTGCTCGCTGGATTGCCGTTACCGCCGCCTCGGTACAACAGTCCGGTGGCAATCAGCCCGAGCCTTCAGCGGGCGGATCTTCCCGGCCACTAACAGATCAAGCGTCGTCGACGGTCGAGTCGAAGCCGGAATTCAATCGGGATGGCGAGGACGGTCCGCCCGCTCGTCTCCCACAGGTTTCCAATCCCTTCGATCCGGAAATCTTCAACCGACGTTTTCACCTCGATTCCTCTGACGCCAAGTAGTGCACTAGATACCAGGTACTTGGCGCGTGGACCGCTTTCTTTTCGCGATTGGACAGCTCTACGACGTATGACCAGCGGGAAACAGGCGGCAGGCGTATTGGAGGGGACGCCGAGTGCGATTCTTGAAACGGTCGTCTACTGCGAAGATCTCGCTGCGGCTCGGCAATTCTACGAACAGGTCGTCGGATTGCAGTTGGTCTCCGACGAACCGGACCGGCATCTCTTTTTTCGCGTCGGCAAAAGCATGTTACTGGTGTTCAATCCGAACCAGACACGCACCGCGACGGTCAAGGTCGGCGGTCAAATGATTCCGAGGCACGGCGGCGACGGAGCATCTCACTTTGCTTTTCAATCGAAACGTGAGCAATTCGAAGCCATCGGTCAAAGACTAGCGGATCATGCCGTGGCCATTGAAGCGCAAATCGAATGGCCCGGCGGCGGGCATTCGATCTATTGCCGAGATCCGGCCGGCAACAGCGTCGAGTTCGCGACTCGCACGTTATGGTTTCACGAAGAATAGGGCTGCAAGTGAAAACGCCGCCGCGGATCGGCGAAGCGGCTAACTTTCAATCGCGCCGGGCACAATGAGACCGTTTCACCATGAGACGGTTGCACCATGAGTCTGTTTCACGATAAGACGGGCACGAAAAATGGTGAGGCAGCGGTCGCTACCTCACCTTCGCGAATGTCGCTCTGCAAGTTGGCTGGGTTCGCAACTAGGCCTGGAAGGAGCTTCCGCAGCCGCAACTCTTGGTGGCGTTTGGATTTTCGAACGTGAAGCCCTGTTTCTCAAGACTCTCGTACCAATCGACGGTGGTGCCATCGAGGTACAGCGAGCTTTTCTTGTCGACGACAACGGCAACACCGTGGCATTCGTACTTGGTGTCAACTTTGTCATCGAATTGGTCGTCGAAGTTCAACGTGTAGCTGAATCCGCTGCAACCGCCGGCCGCAATCCCGATTCGCAACACCATGTCGTCGCCGAAGTTGTGTTCTTTCTGAAACCGCTTCACTTCTTCGGCGGCTCGTTCGCTTAATTTGACTGCCATCGTCGATATAACCCTTCGTCATGGACGATTCGTTGTGAGACTCTTTCCGCGCGGCCACCCTCCAATGACGGAGGGATTGGCCACACACATATTATTCTCTCGAGGGCAAAAACGGCAAGGCACAAGCCCCGTGATCACACCGCCTGGCAACCGATTTCGGGTAGTTTTGCATTGTAGAATTCCCCAATTTGATTGGATTGCGGCCAGCGATCCACGTTGCTCACGCCCTGCATTGAGCAAGCGGAAGGCTGAGGCGTCGTGCTGTGGGAGTGCTTTTCTGGCTTGGGCACCGTAAAACAGCATGCTTGGGACCGTCTCGGTCCAGATCGACAAATCCCCTTCCCCGCTCCTGGGCGGCTCCATTCATGCGGCGAATCGGCACAGTTTCGGACGGCAGCTCGGCTCGCCGGTTTTGCGAGTACCTGGTCACGTTGTCGATCGATGCGGCCGCAGACCAGGAGAGTGACGAGCCCGATTCACCATGGAACGTTTGGGTCCGTGACGAGCAGGATGTCCCGCGTGCCCGCTCCGAATTCGAGGCTTTCCAACAATCACCCGATGACGCGCGTTTCCAGGTCGAAGAAGAAGTCGCCCGCATCCGCGACGACCGGGTCGAAAAAGAACGAACGCGGATGCAAAAGCACCGGGAACTGGAGCGATCGATGCCGCGCGAGCAACGCGGCGTCGGCCCGATGATCAGCACGCCGGGAAAACAGCAGGGGATCCCAGTAACGATCGCGATCATTGTGATCTCGGTGATCGTCAGTTTTACCAGTCATTTCGGCAAGCCGCGCGCCTCTCGCGTACCGGGCGAAACGACGCTCGAGGAATTCACGTACTACGGGTTGTCATTCGTCGACCGACGCGAGTTCGAAAAAAACGAAGACGCCTACGCTTCAATTCGCAAGGGTGAAGTATGGCGAGTGGTCACGCCGATGTTCTTGCACGGTGACGAGTTTCATCTCGCGTTCAACATGTTGTGGATCTTCTTTCTGGGATCCGTGATTGAACGGTTCCACGGTTCGCTGTTCTTTGTCCTGTTGACGATGGCAACGCAAATCGCCGGCATGATGTTGCAGGTTTCCCTTCCCGACGCGGACTTTCTTCCCGAAGCGCTGCACGGTTCGCCTTTTGCCATCGGTGCGTCGGGCGCGGTTTACGGGCTATTCGGTTTTCTTTGGATTCGCCCCTCAATTGACCCGCGCTATCCGATCCACCTGGTTCCAATGAATGTGGTCCTGATGCTCGGATGGCTTGTAGCCTGCATGACTCCATTGATTCCGAATGTGGCCAACGGCGCCCATCTCGGGGGCTTGTTCGGCGGAGTTCTGGCGGCTCTCGTGATCCGGCGATGACTGGCGACCGGCGCGATCCTTACTCACCGTCGGTTGATGACTACACAATGGTCGCGGCAATTCGCGAGGTGCTGCGTGTCGCGATGCCATTGATGGTCAGCGCCGGAATGTTCTCGTTGGTGCTGTTCGTCGATCGAACGCTGTTGTTGTGGTACGACGGCGAATCGATGAGCGCGGCGATGGCGGGCGGCAATCTGTTCTGGGTCCTGGTTTGTCTGCCGGTCGGCGTCGTATCGATGACTGGGGCGATCATCAGCCAATACGTGGGTGCCAACGAAGAAGATCACATCGGACGATTTCTCTGGCAATCGGTTTGGTTGTCATTCGCGTCGGCACCGTTGTTCGCCGTGATGGCGCTATCGGCGAGATGGTTTTTCGAGGCTTCCGGACAACCTGAGGAACTGATCCCGCTCGAAACGATCTACCTGCGGATTCTTTTGCTCGGCGCCGTTGGGATGGTGTTGGAAACGGCGCTGAGCGGGTTCTTCAGCGGCACCGAAAGAACCAATGTGATCATGTGGGTTTCCGTCGCTTCGGGCCTGCTCAACCTTGTCCTCGATTGCCTGCTGATTTTCGGTTGGGGATCAATACCGGAATTGGGGATCGTGGGGGCCGCAATCGGAAGCGTCGCGTCGTTCTGGTTCAAGGCGATTTGTTACGGTGTGCTACTGCTTCGTCCTCGGTATGAACCGCGGTACCGGATCCGGGCGGGATTCGGTTTCGATGGGGCGCTCGCGAGGAATCTTTTCTTCTACGGATTTCCCACCGGGTTGATGTACCTGACCGAGTCGGGAGGATTCGCGGTGATCGTACTTCGGATCGGAAGCATCGGTGACATTCCGCTTCGCGCAACGACAATGGCAATCAATTTCAACATGGTCGCTTTCATCCCGCTGGTGGGAGTTTCCATCGCGGCATCCGTGCTGGTCGGTCGGCATCTGTTGCAAAGCGGTGCGGCGGTCGCATCGCGTAGCGTCTACGCGGCCTTGTTGATCGGGATCGTCTACTCGGGGACCTGGCTGACATGTTATTTGACCATGCCTGATGTGCTGGTTTCCTTGTACGAGTTAAACGACACCAGTCGGGAATCGGCCGAGGCGGTACTTTTGGCGCGGGGACTGCTGAAGTTCGTTGCGATCTACGTGGTGCTCGATGCGATGCAGTTGATTCTCGCGGGTGCACTTCGCGGTGCAGGAGACACGTGGTTCGTGCTGCTCGCCGGGCTGTTTGCCTCGGCGGTCGCACTGACGATCGGTTTTGGGTGGGAACCGCCGCGCGACCGACTCCATTGGTGGTGGTGGATGGTCGCCTTCTGGGTCTGGTTGTTGGCGATGTCGATGGCCGCCCGGTTTGCCCAGGGGAGATGGAAGCGGATGCGGATGGTCTAGAGGCCGTCGCGTCGCATCAAAACTGGCGTCCGAGCCCAGCCCGCCTTTCGAGGCCAGCCCGCCTTTCGAGCCCAGCCCGGCCCTTTCGGCCCCAGCCCGGCCCTTTCGGCCCCAGCGCGGCCCATTCGGCCCCAGCGCGGCATTGCGCCGGACTCGGATCGGACGAGCTGCTCTGCGCCATCACTTCAGATCGGTGAGCACGACTTCGGTGCGATAGCGCGTCCCGTCGCGATAGATGATCATCGGCACGGAAGATCCGATCGGAGTTAGACCAACCTGTGCGACCAGGTGATCATCGTTGTCGACTGGATTGCCACCGAATTTAACAATGATATCGCCGCGTTGCAGATGGGCGACTTCGGCGGGTGAACCGGCGCGGACGTTTTTCACCAGAGCTCCGCCGGGCAAGTCGTAACCGGCCGCAGCGAGGTCGGCGGCTGTAAAATCTGGGTCGAGTGTTACTCCGAGATAGCCTCGTCGAAGCCGTCCATAGCGGACAAGCTGATTGGCAACTTCCATCGCCATGTTCATTGGGATTGCGAACCCGATTCCTTCGCTTCCGCCGCTGCTGCTGGCGATCGCGGTATTCAATCCGATCACTTCTCCACGCAAGTTCAGGAGCGGGCCGCCGCTGTTGCCGGGGTTGATTGCAGCATCGGTTTGAAAGAAATCCTGGAGTTCGATTTTTTGCTCGCCGAGCGAAAGATCGCGCCGACCCTTTGCGCTGAGAATGCCGAATGTCACGCTGTGGCTGAGTCCGAACGGGCTGCCAATCGCAATCACGAAGTCACCGATGTCGGTTTCATCGCTATCGCCGAGCCGTGCCACGGGAAGATCGATCGAGGAAAGCCGCATCACCGCAACGTCGGTGCTTGGATCGGACAACACCTTGCTGGGATAGAATTCGCGACCGTCGGATGAACGCAAGAGGATCTCTCGCGGACTGGCGCCCTGGATCACGTGGCGATTGGTCAGGACCCAACTTTCCCCGTTGTCGACGCGGATCACGACTCCACTTCCCGCTTCATCATACGATGCGCGAGATCCGGAAGTCTCTTCCGTCTTGTGAGCTTCGATGTGGATTACGCTCGGCTTAACAAGCTGCGAAACACGGCGTACGAGATGGCCAAGACGATCGAAAGCATGAAATTCCTCGGCGAGTTCGTTGAACAGTCGCTCGCGTTGCAAGTCGAGTGAGAGCGTTGAGCCTGGAGAATCGATCGACGGACGTCGAACGCTCACCGATTGACCCTGCTCGACATCGGCTTGCTGAGCGAAAACGGATGCGGGCAGTGCAAGCGACGTGGCGACGCAAAGCAACAGCGTGTGTCGACTGGAAACCAGCCGACGGACGATCGATACGACCATGGTGTGATGGGAGGCTATTGGGGGGAGGACCAAGGGAGGTGGTACTTCTGCTAGGCATCGGCTAACCGCCCTGCCGAGCTTGTCGCGCC
This sequence comes from Rhodopirellula sp., assembly GCA_024644085.1. Classification (GTDB taxonomy): domain Bacteria; phylum Planctomycetota; class Planctomycetia; order Pirellulales; family Pirellulaceae; genus Rubripirellula. The sequence goes on along the minus strand of JAHELS010000006.1, from coordinate 55,419 downwards.
TTCGCGGCGCCATCCCCCAGCCGAGTATTTGAAAGAACCGTTACCGGCGGCACATGAGAAACGGCCTGTCAGGTCGACGCACCGCCACGGCCGAATCAATTGCTGGCGAGCCAGGGAACTTGTCATCGCGAACGTCGCGTCTGGCCGATTCGATTTCTTGATGGGTTCGGTAATTGTCGTTGGCGCCGACCGCAGTTGCGGATGCGCACTGCAAGGCGCGTTCGGGTGCCACCGACCCCCACGGTCAAGCGGCGCCGAAATCGCTGTGACGACATCTGCAGTTTGAACTGCGGAATCGTCTCTACGGCTCACCAAACCGGTGCCTCCCTCACCTACCGGTGACCCGCACCATCAGTAGTGGTTTCCACCACAATCACCATCGCGAGCCCCGGAAAAATACGATGGATGCGGCGACCTGAAAACGAGTTTCTTCGGAGAAAAACGCAAAAGACTGTGGACGATGGGCCACTGGCCCAGTCAACTTTCTTATTGGCATTCAACTTTCGTATTTGATGGCCGCTTCGGTTAAACTATCGCGGCCCAACGGATTGGTTGTCGATTCCCTCCATCCCATGAACTCGGGCGAGCTCTTCCCGCGTTCTATCTGCGTTCTATCCATCTTCCCGTGTCCTATCGATCCGATCCGGACATCCATGTTGCTTCCTGCCTTGAAGATCAAATGAAACAACCAAGCATTTTTTTCAAATCGTTGGTCGTACCAGCCGTGTTCGTCATTTCATTGGGCGGCTGTGGCGGTCCTGACAATACGGTCATCCAACCCGGCGCGCTGACGCCCGAGCAACAAGCCGAGATGGATCAACTTGGTGACCAGATGCGGGAGTCGATGTCACGTTCCCCGGGGGCATCAGGCGAGCCATCGAAAATTGGCAACTAGTAATTTTACTCGTAGTTTTTTTCCTTCGTTTTTTGAGGTTTCACATGAGACGCATGAGTACGAGTCGTGCTGCGTTCACTCTGGTCGAACTGCTGGTGGTCATCGCGATCATCGGTGTTCTCGTCGGCCTGCTGTTGCCGGCCGTCCAGGCGGCACGCGAGGCGGCGCGCCGGATGAGTTGCAGTAACAATTTCAAGCAGATTGGTCTGGCCATCCACAATTACCATTCCGCTTACAAGGAGATGCCGCGTCAGGCGGGCGGTACCGGTCAGGATATCGACACCCTGTACGGCATCACTCACTACGCGACCGAGAACGATCAAGCCAACAACCAATCGTTGAGCCTCTTCGTCGGTCTGCTTCCGTTCATGGAGCAACAAGCTCTTTGGGAAGAGATTTCCAATCCCAGTACGTTTGACCTGAACAATCCCGGCACGCCGCGAAGCCCCCGATGGCCCGCGATGGGTCCGACCCCGAGTGCGTACACCACTGGTGCATTGCCGCCGAACACGAACTATCGCCCTTGGATGACGCAGATTCCAACGTTGCGTTGCCCAAGCGATCCCGGCAGCGGGCTGCCAGCGATGGGCCGAACCAATTACGCGGCCTGTCTGGGAGATGCGTTCGATTGGCATCACACGGGAGTTCCGTATTACCCGCTGCAGCCCAAGAACGGGTGGGCTGCAACGATTCTTGCCACGTACTTGAGAGCATCGGGGCGAGGCGCATTCGTGCCCCGCTACACCACGAAGTTTCGCGACGTTCTCGACGGACTATCGAACACCATCGTGGCGGGCGAAATCGCTACGGACCTCGGGGATAGGAGCATCCGAACTCATGCTCATGAGATGAGTGACGCCGCGATCATTGCGAATCCAACGTCGTGTCGGGACAGCGTCGACCCCGAGCGGCCACAATTCTGGGGTCCTTCGGCCTCCTTGGGGCCCTCTTTCCTCGCTCGTGGTTTTGCCTGGGCTAGCAGCCATTCGGTGAACACGAACATGAACACCATTCTGCCACCCAACGACGAACTTTGCGTTTGGTTCACGTGGGCGGGCGAGGGTATCTTGCCGCCAAGCAGCCAGCATCAAGGTGGCGCTCACATCTTGATGGGCGATGGTGCGGTCATTTTCATCACCGACTCCATCGAAGCTGGAAACTCTCAAGCAGGAAACGTTCACCGCTTTGGAACCGGGCCTCAAACGCCTGGTAGCCAAAGTCCCTACGGTTTGTGGGGTGCCCTGGGAACCAAGGCGTCGAAGGAAAAAATCGAAGAAGAGTTGAACCAGTAATTCTGGTTGTTGATTGACTGTTTTCGGTCAACTCGATTCATGCAACTTCCTCCGTGCTTTACCCGCGGGGGAAGTTTTTTTGTGGCGTGGGATGACGGAATTCGCCAGCCGCGGGATGAACGTCTGGCGTGCGGCGAGCTCCGGCGGCCACGGCACGCGTTCAAAAAGCTCCGGAACTCGTTTCTCTCGCTCCGGACTACGTCCGCTCAGGTCAGCGGGTCAACGTGACGCGGCCGCGATCCCAATGGGGCGGCCTCGCTGATTATCCCCAAAGAGCGAGCGCCTAAATAGAATCGACTTCGGCGTTGTCGAAGACTCGGTTCCACATCACCGCCCCGCCGGTGGCGTTGCGTGTTTCGGCTTTTCGCCGGCAACCAATGCAATCGGTCGCGTAGGGAACAGCACGAAGTCGCGTTAACGGAATTGCCTTTCCGCACGACTCGCAATTGCCGTAGGTGTCGCGCTCGATCCGACTGATCGCGTCATTGATCGCGGTGAGCTCACGGCTTTCCGCCTCGATCAACTGGCTGTTCAATTCGTCCTGGACCGAATCGGCAGCAGCATCCAATACGTCGCCGGTGCGTTCCTGGTGAAGCTCTCGAAGCAAACTGAGGTCGCCCTCGAGGGCACGATGGAGGGCATCGCGACGTCGCACCAATTGCTCGCGTAGTTGTTTGATAGCGTCTTTTCGGGACATCGCATCACCTCATAGGAAAAGAAGGTCGCCGCGATCAGCGTTTGTTGATAGGGGTAGGGGTTGAGGACCGAAATCCAGCCGTGGACGAACGCCCGATTCCACCCGACCAACAATTCGAGGATCACAAACTACCTGTGGTTTCCTTCGTACGCATCGCGTTGGGTGGTGGTTTTCACCACGTTTGACTTGATCCGGCCCAATGATAGAGAGAAGGGCGTCAAAATCGTCTTTTTCAATCGCGGATTCCCACCGTTTTCCGATGAATTTCTGTCTAAAGTGCCGGTTGCAAAGGATTTGCAGCCCACAGAACAACCCGACTTGTTGATCGATTCCAACAGGACATTTCGGTTCGAACGGGTTTCGGTCCCCCCAAAAGAGCTGGTTTCTTGGGGTCGATCGGTGCGATTCCGGCGCCGATCGAGTCAAAGGGTGATCAGTCGGCCCAGATTCTCTAACCGGATGCGACGCGACGTCCGAAAAAGAGAAAGGGCCGAGGTGCGCTTATCCGGGGGGTGCGCGCGCCGGGCGGATTTCGTCGGGCCGACCGGATCGAACAAGAGCGCTTGCCAAGCGTTGTTGAACAGGGCCAAGCGTCGTCAAACAGGCCCAAGCGTTGTCAAACAGGGAAGGGACAGACGGTGAGTACAGATCACACGAATGGATCGCCATTGGACGCGGGCCCGGAATCTGCGGTCGATCCACATTTCGCCACCCCGATCTTTGCCGATTCAAATGGCGGCGTGGAAAGCTCGATTCCCGAGCAAGATGCGTCATCCGACGTGAAGCCAGTCGCCCCAACCGGGTTCGGGGGATCCGGTCCGGAGGGTCCGCAGACCGACGCGATCGAGTTTCGCGTGATTCGCCCCGGCGCCCCGATTCGGCGTTTGCGTTTGACGGGCAACCGGTACACGTTCGGCAGTGCCGAGGGCTGTTCGATTCGCTTAAGCGATCATGCGCTGCGACCGATGCACGCCGTCCTGATTCGCGACGCCTCACGTATCCTCGTTCGTGCCTATTCGGTGCCGATCCAGGTCAATGGCACACGCATGACGGAGGCGACGTTAGAGTCGGGTGACGTTCTTCGACTTGGCGCGTACCAATTCGAGTTGTTGTCATCGACAAAAGCATCCGCATCACCATTGGGACCACGGTTCGAGACCGCGCCGCGTTCGGTCTTTGATTCTCCGGTCACGGAGCCATCCGGTCGGTTCGGCCGCGCCGCTATGGGTGGGAGAAAGTCTCTCGGTGGCGAGCGGAGCGAATTGCCGTCGAGCGAAGACGTGATCTGGCGTGAGCGGCTGCGTCGGGAGATCGATCAATGGCGCGAGCGTCAATCGGAATGCGATCGCCGCGAGGACCGTTGTGATGAACGGGAAAGTGATCTCCGATCCCGAGAAACGGAACTTTGGTCGCGTGCCGAGAATTTGTATCGCCGTGAGTCGAGGTTGCAGAGCCAGGAAGCGGCAGCGTTTCAGTTGTACGACGAATTTGCACAGCGGCAAGAGGAATTGATTCGCCTTCGGGAAGAAACGCAGAGCCGCCAGGAACAGTTCCGCCAGAGGGAAAATGAATTCCGAAACGAGGAATTCGAATACCGACGGCGGCTTGAAGAAGCCACCAGGCAGCTGCACCAATCCCAGCAGCAAGCCGACTCGGCCACCGAGGCGGTCAGCCGGATGCGAGAACAGTTCGAGAGCTTGAACAAGCAGATCGAGGTGCTCTCGAGTCAACAGGAAGACATTGAACAGCGCGAACAACAACAACGCGAAGAACATGAGCGTTTGCGACTCGAGTTGGAAAAATCGCGGGACGAGGCGATCGACGCCCAGGCCGAAAGCGAAGCGAGACGAACCGAAGCGCTCTCACGCGTCGAAGAAATGTCGGCCCAGATCGAAGCGTTGAAATCGGGCCAGGGTGTCGACGAGCAGCAACAGCAGGCCGCTCTCGAAGAAAGCCAGCGAGTCGCCCAGGAGTTGCGGCAGCAAGTCGAAGAGCTGCATCAAAGCGTTTCAGAGGCCGGCGAAGAATCGTCCCGACTCCGACATGACTACGAAGAAGCATGTGAATCAGTACGGCAACTCGAATCGTTGGTTCAACAGAGCAGCCAACGGGGTGAACAGGATCGCGAAAGTTGGACCGCCGAAGCTGATGAACTGCGAACCGCGATGGAGCAGTTGTCGACAGAGTTGGCCAATGCCAACAGCGAATTGGCCGACCTTCGCGAAGCCAATGCGGATCTTTCGGCGCGGCTCGACACGATGCAGCACGAAAGAGACGAAGCACAACAGGAATTGACTTCCAGGCCCACAACCGAAGCGTTCGACTCGCTCAGAAGCGAACTCGACGGGGCCAACGTAAAGTTGGACCAGATGAAGCGCGATTACGAAGATGCGCTGGCAAATCTCGACCAACATGAATCACCTGGCGATTCGCTCGCGCTCGCCGCCGGTACGCCGTCGGTGGCCGGCCCACCGGATCAATCCGATACCGAAGCGTACAGCGGCGCCGAAGAGTCCAGCGGCGCCGAAGAGTGCAGCGGCGCCGAAGCAACGGAGTCCGAGGAATTGTCCAGCGTTGCCGCTGGAGAACCGGACTGCGGTGACAGCTCAGCGGCGACTGCGGCCGACGACGACTCGCCGTGGCCAGGGGACGAGTCCACGAATGATCATGTCGTCGACCAGGAGCAATCGGCCGACGGCGACTGGGGGACCGACAGCCCGCGAGAGGGCCGATCCGATCCCGCCGCAAACGTCGAGCAAACCGCCGCGTGGGACAGCGCGCAGGTCGAGTCTCATGACGAAAACGACGCTCCCGAGTTGGGCGACCCCTCAGCGGAGTCCGATGGGATCTCTCCCTGGGACGCTGACGCTAGCGCAGCGGAAAACCCACCGGCCACAGATGATACTCCGGCCGGCACGGGATTCTGGAATGATCACAGTACCGAGGATGCAAGCGAGCCTGCGAGCGAGTCTTCGCCAGAGTCGGCGTGGGCCGGTGACTCGGACGTCAAAGGGGAAACGGACGACGTTTGGGGTGACGCCTCAGCCGCCGAGTCCGACTCGCCCTGGTCGGATACCGGGGAATCGGTTGAGAGTGAATCGCAGGGGTGGGACACTCCGGAATCGACCTACGAGACGACAGAAGAATTTGGTGACGGCGCATTTCAGCCCGGCGCGGGCGGGTTCGAAAATGATGGCGGGAGTCATGCAGAGGATACGTTCAAGAGCACCGATCCGGCGTACCGAGACACCGACGAAGCTCTGCCGCAACATGACGCCGGGCTGCCATCATCGGAAGGAGATCTGCAGGACGAAAGTAGCTTCGCCGGAGACGAGTCGGCGCATGACTTGAGTGACGCGGCCGCGCCGCCGGAGAATCACTTCGGCGAGGAACCCGGCGACGACGCAGGTGAACCGCTCGGTGACGCATCCCCAGGCGATGACTCGGTCGTCGAAGGTTCGTTGGCCAGCATGTTGATTCAAGACCTGGAGACCGAATCCGCCGACGAAGCTGCGATCGATACTCCGCCCGATGGCACCTTCGTCATGGACGACGCTCCACAATCGCCCGGTCTGGACGAACAAGAGCCGGTATCGTGGGACCAGGAACATTCCGAAGAATCGTACACCAGCCAGTGGTCGAACAACCCGGACGGCTATCGTGTCGAAGAGGTTCGTGAATCAAGCCCGTACGAGACGACCGACGAGACGAACACGGAGTCAGAGGGCAGCTACGCGGCGGACGGCGATGGTGTGGGCGGATACGAGTCGAGTGAAAACGAATCAGGTCCGTTCGCATCGGCCGAACATGGGTCGGCTGAACAGGAGGCCGGTCAGTACGCGCCAGGCGATTACGAGGCGGGCGCATACGAATCGGGCGAATACGATTCAGCTGACTACGAATCTGGTGACTACGATTCAGCTGACGAATCCGGTGACTACGATTCGGTTGCGGGCGGATATGAAACCGCAGGCGATGAATCTGTCGATTCGGATTCGACGGCATCGTATCAACCGGAAGCTCATCAGGAGCCGGCCCAGGTCGATCCACCCGTTTCGGAACCGGCTCCGAATGATGATTCGATCGAAGCCTACATGAATCGATTGCTGCAACGCTGTCAGGGCGAGTCGTCCGAGGACGGTGATCCCACCGAGTCGGTGTCGATTTCAACGACGTCCGAGCCGAGCGTCTTGACCTCGGTTGAGACGGAAGTGCACGCCGAACCTTACGAAGAGACCGAGGAAGAAGCGGTCGATCCTGAGGCCCCATTGGTGCCTCGTTCGCAGGCACCGGAAAAGAACAGCGATTTGTCGGCCATGCGAAAACTGGCGAACGAATCGGCACGCAGTGCGATCAGCAGAAGCGTTCGCATGCAAACTCGCGATACTCAGATCCGCGGCGCGGTGAATGTCGGCTGTGCGGCCGGCGCCTTGCTGTGCGGGATCGCCTGCTATTTCTTTATCCCCGGCAACATTCGCTGGCTCGCCGTGGCGATGACTGTGATCGTAGCGGCGATTTCGCTCAAAGAGGGCTTGAGCATGTTCGCCCAGGCCAAGAAGCGGCTGGCTTCGAACAACGAAGCGGACGAGGTAAACGAAGCGCAAGAGCCGACGGATTCAGTGTCCGAAGTCGATCCGGTCAGCGAGAAATCCTGAAAATCGGCTGGCCCTCACGAATGCTGGTAAACTGGCACTCCGGAGCCCCCCTCAAAGCATGATCGACTCCGCATGGTCGATCATGGACTCTCTGCGGCGGTGATTCGGTTGTTCGGTTGTGGCATGCGATGTCGCCTTTGCCATTACCGCCGTACGGTGACTCTTGAAAGAGGCCGTTACCGGCAGCGTTACGTCGCACATTCCCCACCTCGCTCTGGCGGCATGGTACATCCAGTGACCGACCCATCGATCCCAGATGATTCGATCCCAGATGATTCGGATCGCCCTTCAGCAGCAAACGAATTTCGATCCGACGCCGCAACGTCATCGGTCGCCGCTGAACCCTTGGAGATTGTTTGGCGTCGATTTGGCGACCAACTGCGGCGCCGCGCTCGAACGCGGCTTCGCCAATACGGATTGATGGGCCAGGCCGAATCGATGGACATTTGCAATGACGTGATGGCCGACATGGCTCGTCGCTACGGCGAGCAGGGCGTCACACCGGATGATGTGCTCGCCTATGTGCTGCGGGCAATTGATAACCAGGTCCTCGATACATTTCGGACGTTGGCGCGTCAGTGCCGTGATTTTCGCCGCAACGAAGGGACGCCCGTCGACGAAATGACGATGGCGAATCGACAGGTCACGCCCAGTCAGATCGCGTTGCGTCGCGAAGTCTTGTCAAGGATTCGATCACTGGTCACCAAGGAGGATGCCCGCGCGATCGACATGATGCTCGAGAACCGTGACTGGAACGAAATCGGTGAAGCACTGGGCATCAAGGCCGATACGGCTCGCATGCGTGTGCGACGCGCCCTGGACCGTGTACGCGCTGACATCGGTTTCCACGACGAAGAGATCTGATGGGCGAGACAACCGATCCGCGGCCCGCATCAATCGACAGTCTGATTCAGTGGCTTCGCGCCGAACGTCGGAGAGATCCGGAGTCCCCGCTCGCAGATTTGCTCCGAGGAAGGCCGCTTGAAGAGAATCAGCTCGTCGATATTGTCTGCATCGACTTGATGCAGCGGCGACGCATGTCACACCCGGTGCAGGTCGAAGATTACCTCGACGAGTATCCCGCCCTTTGCACGAAGTCAAATCTACTCGACCTGATTGACGCCGAGGTTTGCGTCTCGGTGGAATTGGGGGCTAAAGTCGATGTGGAAGTGTTGTCGCGGCGGTTTCCCGACCTGGCCGACCCGATTCGCGAGCTGGTGCAAATCGATTTCGCCGATGAAAAAGCCGCGCCGACGACGGGTGCCGGCAACAGCATCGTCCCCGATCATGGTGATGGTGATACCGAGGGCACGATGTTGATCGACACCGACAGAGTGAATTCACACTCTGGAGATTTTTCAATCGATGAATTGCCCTTCGCTGCCGAGCCAGCGTTGCCGGTCACGCCGTTGACACCCTACCCGGTCGACGTGCCGGAATGGTTTATCGGGGATCGCTGCGTCGCCAGCGGGCCGGGACGATGGCTGATCCGCGGCCGCGATTCAGTCCGCGGCATCCCACTCGCCTTGAAGATTTCCGAGCTGCCTGTGCAAGTCTCGGAGGCAGAGATTGAGCAGGTGCTCGATGCTTGCGAGCGCGCCGCGTCGGTCCGCAACCCCTGTTGGGTCCGGCCGAGCGTCGCGGCCATCCAGCACCGGCATCTCGGCGTCGTGCGTCCGTGGCTGTTTGCCCGTTCCTTCCAGTCGCACCGTGCGGACCAGGCCCCCCGTGTTCAACTCGTCGATCTTTCGCGGGTCGCGTTCGCGGTGGCCGCGGCGCATCACGCCCAAGCGACTCACGGGGGCATTCATTCCGATAACCTGATGGTCGATCACGATGGCAAGATTCATTTGATCGACGGCGCGTCGAGCCGTATCGCGTTGGAACGATGGTTGACCGCCGGCAACTCGCGTCAAATCGCATCGCTTTCGGCCCGAATGAACATGGATGTGCAGGACTTGATTAAGTTGGTGGCGGCTGCGTCGGTCGATTGGCACGCGTCGTGGTCGGTTGATTTGCTGGCTCGGTTGCGCGAGATCGGATCCAATCGCAGTGACGAGGCGTGCGGCTTGATCGGTCAAACGCTGATCCGCTGCGCTGATTCCCTGCCGTCGTTGGTCGAGGACGTCGCGCGGCCACCGCTGCGTGAACGGTTTGCCACGTGGATCAGGGGCCAATAGAAAATGATCATTCTTTTTTGCAACATGAGTGACCGAGTTTGACACATGCGAATCAAGTGCCCCGAGTGCGAATCGGTCCTGTCACTCGGTCAGCCGAAGCCGGGGAGTTATCGGCCCAAATGCAAACATTGCGGTAAGGCATTTCGCCTCAAAGTCACCGATGATGACCCACCCAAAGTTGGCGTCGGGCGATTGTCCCAGGATAAGAGTCGCACCAACAAGAAGCGGGCGAATCCCGAGGCGACAACGGGTGACGCAGCGCCCAGCAATAGCACCGTCGAGGCAACGGTTGATTCAGCGGTTGAATCGGCGGTTGGGAAACCCGCAGCCAGCGAGAATGATGGCGTGGAGGCCACGCTCGATCAGGCGACTGTTGAACAGCCTGCGCTCGATCAGGCGACTGTTGAACAGCCTGCGCTCGACCAGGCGACCGTCGACCAGGCGACCGTCGACCAGGCGACCGTCGACCAGGCGACCGTCGACCAGGCCACGCTCGATCCGTCGACTGGGGCCGGCGCCGCGAATTCATCTTCGGTAGCTTCTCGCCAGCAGCGGCCGGCCTCGCAGGGTGATCCGGGCGTGACGGTCGGCGCGGCCGACGAAACGGCGGGCAACGTTGATGCGACGGTCGACGGAACTGTTGTGGAGGAGAGTAAGAGGGTCGCCAGCAAAGCGGGGCGATCAGCCAAGCCGTTGGTTTCGGCTGGCGCGTCGAGCGGAAGATCGGCATCGCGCCAAGTCTCGGCGTCGCGCGGCGGCGATGTGGCTGAAGTGCCCGAGCGGCTTGGCGGCTATCGGGTATTGCGGCTGCTCGGACGCGGCGCGATGGGTGCGGTTTACGAAGCCAAACAGGTTTCACTCGATCGCCTGGTGGCGCTAAAGACAATTCGTGATCGATTGGCGAACAACCCAGCGTCGTTGGCACGGTTTGTTCGCGAAGCATACGCGGCGGCCCAGCTGACCCATCATAACGTGGTACAGATTTACGACTTTGGCGAGGATGCGGGCCGGCATTTCTTCAGCATGGAATGGGTGCGTGGAGGGCCGCTTGACGAATTGATCCGCGAGAAGGGAGCACTCGATCCGAAGTTGGCGGCGGGCTACACGTTGCAGGCGGCTCGTGGTTTACAGTTCGCCCATCGCAATGGGATGGTTCACCGCGACGTGAAGCCGGCGAATCTGTTGCTAAGTGACGAGGGCGTGATCAAGGTCGCGGATCTCGGGCTGGTGAAGATTCCCGACCAGGCAGATACCGATTCGGATGCCGGTATCACGTCGATGAGCGGTTTGGAGAGCGGCACGCAAGTGACGATGCAGGGAACCGCAGTGGGAACGCCCGCCTATATGGCGCCCGAGCAGGGAATCGACGCGGCCGCAGTCGACCATCGCGCCGACATTTATTCACTGGGTTGTACGCTGTTCTACATGCTGGTCGGACGGCCGCCTTTCGACGGTACTGTGGTTTCCGAAGTGCTGCAACAGCACGCCCAGCAGCCGCTGCCGAGTTTGCGTTCCATCAGCACCCGCGTGCCCGAACCGCTCGAGCGCATTGTCGAGCGGGCGATGGCAAAGCGTCCTGAGGATCGGTACGCGTCGTTATCGGAAATGATCGCTGCCCTCGAATCGTTCCTGGGCTACAGCGACGAGGGACAGTTTTCTCCGACGGTTGCCCAGGCCGACAGGTGGGAATCGATCGCTTCTCGCTATCGCAGCGCAGCACCGCTGATCCGGATGACCAAGCCGTTGTTCGCGGCGTTGGTCGCGGTGAGCGGGTTATTGACGGTGCTGTTGCCCGTCGTGGCGGGCTTTGGTTGGTTGTTGTTCGGCCCGGTCCTGTTTCTCGCCACAGTCGGCACGGCTTTGATTCTCGGTGCCCGAGGTGGACGCAGTGCGTTGGTGACGAGTTTGCGCGGTTGGATCGGCTCGCTGTCGTGGGTCGATTATCTGGTCGCGATCATTGGGGCTTGCGTGCTGTTGCTTGTGGTGCTGATTTCGGGTTTGTGGCCCGGCTTTTTTGTCGGATTGTTGCTCGGCGCGATCACCGGCGCCGCGTTTCACTTTGCACTGATTGCCCCGTCGAGAGGCAGCCGTGCCTCGATTCTCGACGAGGCGGAACGGTTCATTCGAGATCTTCGAATCGAGGGGGCGGACGAAGAAGGTGTCCGATCGTTTGCGGCGCGGTATGGGGGCAAGGGATGGCAGCCGCTTTTCGAGGACTTGTTTGGTTATCCATCCCTTTGCACGATGCGGACAAAGTTAAAAGGGGACCCTTCCTTTTCGGCATCGACGTCTGCCAATTCATGGCGTGACAAGATCTGTGCTGCGTTGGATTCCAAAGCCAGGGTGAATCGGGACGCACGCGATCACAAACGTCTTGCGAAGATCGAGCAGCACGGGTTGCAGAGCGAGGGGCTGAGCGCCGATGAGGCGAGAGACCGTGCGTGGCAGATGGCCGCCGCCGTCATGGACAACGCGAGAGAAGTGTCGACCTCAACCGCCGATGCGCAAGCGGCCGCCGAAGAAAAGCGGGCGAGAATGAAGGCGATGTTGGCCGACGCGCGAAGCGGCAAGTACAAAAAGAAACGTGATCCACTTGCACCGATCCGATTTGCTCTGGGGGGTCAGACGCGGTTGTTGGCCGGTTGCATTTTGTTGGCCATCTTCGCGTTATGGGGTAACAGCAGTGGGCTGTTCGAATCATTCAAGAACATCCAAAGCGCTGACCTCGGTGAAGTTTCAACGGCGCTGCGTGGTGCTGCTGCCGCGGCTGGCGAAACCGAATCGGACACACAGCTCCTGGGCACGTCACCCTGGTCGGTCGGATGGGCAGGATTGTTGTTGGTCATGTCCGCCTTCGTGTCCGGTTGGCGGATGACACCGTTTGCGGCGGTGGCAACAATCGTGATCCTGTTTGGCCCGATGTTTGGAATTCCAGGCGTTGCCAGTCTGCTCGAGCCCTGGATGGTCGCGGCGCTCTCGGGGTTGGCGGTCTATGTGCCGGGCGTGCTGTTCGGCGAAGCGAAGGAATTCTGAGAGAACCCTGGTTCGGCGCCGAGTCTACTGAGCCGCACCGGCTGTGGGCGGATGAGGCGACGAGATCAGGTAACCACCCCAGAATAACGGCTGGTCTCCGGTCAGTCCTTCTCGGTCATGCTCGGCCTGCATCAACAGTGGTTCGCCGGCGGGATCGAGTTCGCTGTTGCGCAGCACCTCTCGGGCACGTGCCCAAGACGCGTTCATCCCCGTGAACGGTAACTCTTGAAGCAGTTCTCGCAGGAGGATCGCCGAGGACTCACCACCCACCGCCCAGCGGCTGAGAAGAATGCTCCGGACGCCGGCGGAATTGAGAGCGCAGAGGGTCGTGAAGATCTCGTCACCGGTTCCCATCTGTCCCACGCCGACAGGCGTTCGATACCCGCACAGGATGACCGAACGGGGCACCTCGGCGGGAAAACGCATCCAGCCGGCGAGCGTGCTGAACGGAGTGGTTTGATCGTATGGCGTGATGCTGGTCAAAAGCAAGTTTTTCGGATGCGGCGCCCGAGGGGCCGCGACCACGAGATGACCGAGTTGGTTGCCGAGCAGCCCGCTTGGTGTATCGATGGTTCCCGGCAACTTGACCGGGTCGTTCAGCACGTCGACGATCGATTGAACGATCGAGCCGTTGAGGTCCGGGTCGCGCGGCGCGAAGAAAAGGTCCGCCGTCACTCCGACCGCTCGCGTGATCGGGGGCATCGCCGCGGGCTTCAACGCGAGTCCGGGCGTCGCCGCGTAGCGCACGGAAATCTTGTCTGCCAGCAACGGCGACGCCTCATCACCAAGCGGTAGAATCTCGAAAGGCAGGTACCACAGCGGACCATCCGGGACGATCACCAACTCATCAAACTTTTCTGGAGTGATAACCGAGTCGTCCGGAACTAGATGGCGGCGCAGCGTGACGGCTGTGCTCTTCCAAGATTCGTCTTCGGGCAGTCGGTTTCCGCGAGCCCGTCCGACGCCAATTCCTTTCAATAGTCGTCCGATTTCACCGGGCAATCGATTGCTTCCGCCGACCGCCCACATGACCACCTTGCCATCGGCCGCCAGTGTCGCAAAAAGCTTGTTGCCGACGACTGTAAAACTCAACAGGCCAGTGCGTTTGGGTAGTCGCGCGACCGGCAGCTTCTCATCCAGAAGGGGAGGTGTCACATGGGGAAGGTGCAGTCGACTCAGAGCGACCGCGCATGCTTTCGCCTCGAGTTTCTCAAGTTGCATTGCGTCCGGTTTGGCCGCCGCCATCGCCGCGGCCCGGAGTTCCTTCATCCCGCGACCCGCCTTGTTGCGAAAATCGATGATCTCTTTGCCGAGCACTTGATCGTCGCCGCGGGCGATGGCCCGCACCTGAGCGATGCGGCCACCGAGAGGTAATCGCTGGTTGAATCGCGAAGCCAGCATCGTATCGGCCGACTGGAGCAGCTTTTCTCCGTAACCTGCGGATGCGTGCAGGTTGACGCGCGCCGCGTGCGCCAAGCTGCGGTCAACCATGACCGACGCCAATGCGTCGACCGCGTCGCGCCGCCAAACCTCGATCGGCGGGTCGTCACCGTAGGCCTGCAGCAGTTTTTCACTCGACTTGCCGCCGACGGAGGTGCCGACCGCTTGTCGGATCAGTCCCAGTTGATAAACCCGCGGCATCGATACCAGGGCGTTTTTCCGGCCCCGGTGGTTCAGTGCAAACGTCGTCATCTGGGCGAGCGCTTCATCGAGCGGCGTGACCTGGTTGATACCAATCGAAGAGCCGCGCGCCGCGGCTAGGCGAGCGGCCACGTAAGCACCGTAGGCATCGAGTCGCGGTAACAGCACATCGCGGCGAGCCGACAAAGATTGGGCCTGAGAGAGCATCGTGTTTGCCGAATCGAGATCTCCCGAAGTGATTGCCGCATCAGCCCCGGCGATCAGGCAATGCAAGGTCGCCAAACGTGATTTCCTCAACATCGCCGTGGCAACGGTCGCCGCGGCCTGGCGGACCGTCGCGGCTTGTTGTTCGCTGGCACAGCCAGCCGCCAACTGCATTGCTTCTCCGAGGAATTCGGGTTGCTCCAGCGCCGCCGCGATATGGACAAGGTTCATCGCAACACCGACGACCGCCTCCGGCTTTTCCTCGCCGGCGAGTGCGGAAGTTTGTGCAAGAATCGCGATCGCCGACAATGGATGGGCCGCGCCGCCAATAAGTCCATTTTGTAATGCCTCGGCGACAGCGCGCTTGTCATCGAGGATCGAAAAGTACCCCGTCGTGCGCACCGAACCGATCAATGACCGGGCCAGCGGAAGCTGTAACCCCGCGGGAAACTTGGTCGCATCGAGCAACGCTGTCGCCAACGCATCGTTTTCGCTCAACGGCCCAAGAATTACCCGTCGCCGATGTGAGGCGATCGCAAGACCGCGCATGATCTCCACGATGTCGATCGGGCGAATGTTCGGTTCCTCGATGGTTCCTCCATGCGCCAAACGTTGTGCCGTCAGAGGTGTACCCGAGGTGAACATGATTCGACCGGCAACCGGAACGCGGCGCACCGATGTTGCCTCCGGCCAGAGACCGGATTGCTGGGCCAGTTGTACGCCGGGCTGCATCGAAGATTGCCAATCGACGCGGCTAAGCCACCCGCGATTGCGAATGGCAATCTGAAACACGTGATCAACATGTTCGTGCGCGCCGACGACATCACCCAGTTGCCAGTGGCATTCGGCCAGCATCGCCAGCGCAGGGATCGCGTCGATCCAGCGGCCATGGACGTCGCGTCGCGACACTCGAACCGCCATCTCGAACGCATCGATCGCCGCATCCATGTCGCCGGTGCGGTAGATCCGAAGCGCCATGTAGTACTGCGGCGATGGATACTGACCAATCGGTTCCTGGCCACCGAGTGTTCCAAATCCACCGAGGTTTCCCCCCTGGGCCATCGCCGGGATGCCGTCGGTCAGGCAGATCAATGCAATTCCCGCCAGGAGCAGCCAAGTTGAAGTGGTGCGCGGCGAAAAACGTGTGTGAAGTCGATGGAGGTGCATCCGATGGCCGAATCAACGAGAGGAGAAGGGTCGAACAGCGCCGGTCCGTCGGCCCGGTGTCGCGAATCGCCGGCACAGACCTTACAGTGAGGCACCCATAGAGCGGGCCAACGCATCAATCCATCGTAGAACGTTGACGCCCATGCGTCGAATTTATTTCCTCCCCTGGGGGAGAATCGTGCCATTGAGTACCCGTCGACCACCACCCGTGCCGACCACCGCCAATCCAATCCGGGGTTTTCGTGGCTGAAATCGAACCAAGCCTCAATCCCTACGCCCCCACCACGGCCGTCGACAATGATCCCTATGTCGATCCGGCCGCGCCGGCGGCGGACGAGGAGATTCCGGCCTCACTTCGTCGCACAGCGCTCCGATGGCTCGTCGTTTGCGGCATCAGTGCGGCACCAAGTTTCGTGTTCGGCCTCGCCATCACTGGTGGACAGGTTGCCGGGATGCTCACCGGTATCCTGCTTTTCGTCATCGGATACACCCTGCTGGACTATCGGACCGCGTCCTTGCCGATCCGCCGGAAAAGGACGGTACGCCGCACGTTAAAGATCACTTACGGAACGCGGATTGCCATCTCGATTCTTTTTCCCATCGGCGCCTACCTCGATACGATTTGCGGAATCCTGTCCGTTGGACTAACGCAAAGCATTACGGGCTTTGAGCTTAGATCGGCTTCGGGCGAGATGGGGTACTTTGCCGCGACCTTCACAACGCTCGTTCAAGGTGCATTGCTCAATGTTGTGCTGGGTTGTTACGCCTTGATGGTCCACGGGATCCAGTTGTTCGTGGTTGCCGTGCGGCGTTAAGGCTGGGAGCCTTCTCGATCGTGGCCTTCTCGATGGGGATGCAGAAAACGGACTGATTGTTGCCTCGGGGGCTGGGAACAATCACAGTTGACCCATTTTCTCCAAACGCGTAACTTTAGCTAGTAGAACAAGTTAGGAGCGTTGCGCGCTGACCGGCCCTGCAATCGCAGCATCCAACACCAAGATCAACTTGTATGTTCCCCCTGGATCGAAGAGGTGAAACGGTGGATCGGCACCAGTTTGCCGTCCCAGAATCGACCTCAACATACGAACAACGACTATCCCGCCGCACTCGCGAACCCTTGGTGCGGTGCACGGAAAAATACTTTGAACGCGGTCGCAAATGACCCACCTACACCAACAACACCATGTCATTTCTTGAACAACTTTGGGACATCCTTGGTGTCCTGTTCGGCGGCATTCTGAGCCGATTCGAGCGAGCCGTTACCGCAGTTTTCGGTTCCGCCAACGCGCGTCAGGTCACCAAGCATCAAAAGCGTGCCGAGGACATCACCGCGCTGGAATCCAAGTACAAGTCGATGAGTGACGAAGAGCTGCGCAAGCAAACGGAACTGCTGCGCGCGCGGCTGCGCAAGGGTGAAAGCCTCGATGAAATTCTCGAAGATGCGTTTGCGGTGTGTCGCGAGGGAGGGAAACGCTACCTGAACATGCGTCACTACGACGTGCAATTGATTGGCGGCATGGTTTTGCACTTTGGCGGTATCGCCGAAATGGTCACAGGTGAAGGTAAGACCCTGGTGGCAACATTGCCGGCATACCTCAATGCACTCGAGGGGAAAGGGGTCCACGTC
Source organism: Rhodopirellula sp. (assembly GCA_024644085.1). Classification (GTDB taxonomy): domain Bacteria; phylum Planctomycetota; class Planctomycetia; order Pirellulales; family Pirellulaceae; genus Rubripirellula. The sequence goes on along the minus strand of JAHELS010000006.1, from coordinate 38,028 downwards.
GTGACGGTCAACGACTATCTGGCCCGCCGCGACATGGAGTGGATGGCGCCGCTGTACATGAACCTTGGATTGACCGTCAACGCGATCCAGTCCGGGATGTCGACGGCGGAAAAACAGGCCGCTTACATGTGCGACATCACTTACGGCACAAACAACGAATTCGGATTCGATTACCTCCGCGACAACATGCGACCGGCGGCCAAGGGAGACGACCGTTTTCCGAAAGAGGCACAACAGTGCCAGGGGCCGTTGAACTTCGCGATCATTGACGAAGTCGACAATATCTTGATCGACGAGGCGCGAACACCATTGATCATCAGCGGCCCGGCCGACCTCGATCTCGGGCGGTACCAGGAAGCCGATCGGGTCGCCGGCCAGTTGACCAAAGAGTTGCATTTCACGGTTGACGAGAAACAGCACAACGTCACCCTGACCGACGAGGGCGTTCGCGAGGCCGAAAAGCTGGCGGGCGTGGAAAGCTTTTACACCGCCGGCAACATGGAATGGCCGCATTTGATCGATAACGCGCTCAAGGCACGCTACCTGTACAAGAGAGATGTCAATTACGTCGTCAAGGATCGTCAAATTGTCATCGTCGACGAGTTCACCGGACGGTTAATGGAAGGGCGTCAATGGAGCGACGGATTGCACCAGGCTGTTGAGGCCAAAGAGAACGTTCCGATCAAGCAGGAAACCCAGACCTTCGCGACCGCATCGCTGCAAAACATCTTCAAGATGTACAAGACGCTCTCGGGCATGACCGGGACGGCGATGACCGAAGCGACGGAGTTCATGAAAATCTACGGCCTCGATGTCGTCGCGATTCCCACCAATCGGGAACTCCAGCGGATTGAACACCCCGATCTGATTTATTTGACCGAGAAAGACAAGTTCAAGGCGCTGGCCGAGGAAGTCGAGCGGACCCACAAATGGGACGTGCTGAACCTGAAGGACGGCAGCGAATTGTGGGGCTCAATCCAAGGTGAAGACGAGGGTGAAGTCACAACCATCCTGAAGGGCGAGAAGGCCTCGCAAAGGGTCGCCCGCAACGAGATCGCATCGATCGAACGCAAGGGCCGCCCCGTGTTGATCGGGACGGTGAGCATCGAGAAGAGCGAAAGACTTTCGGCTCTGTTGGAGCGCCGCGGAATCGAACATGACGTGCTCAATGCGAAACAGCACGGCCGCGAGGCCGAGATCGTGGCCCAGGCGGGACGCCTCGGCGCGGTCACGATCGCAACCAACATGGCCGGCCGCGGTACGGACATCATCCTCGGGGGCAATCCCGAAAACATGGCCTGGGCGCAACTGCAACACAAGTATCCGACACGATTGGAAGTTCCCGACGACGAGTGGAACGCGTTGGTCAAGGAAATTGACAAGCGTGAAAAGATGAGCGAACAGGGCGAGATCGTTCGTGAAATCGGCGGCCTGTACGTGGTGGGAACCGAGCGCCACGAATCACGCCGAATCGACTTGCAGCTTCGCGGTCGTTGCGGACGCCAGGGCGACCCCGGCTCGAGCCGATTCTTTTTATCGCTCGAAGATGACTTGATGCGGATCTTTGCCGGCGATTTCGTCAAAAGCATGATGGAACGACTCGGAATGAAAGAGGGCGAGGCGATCGAGTCGAACCTGGTTACCCGGCGAATCGCCGCGGCGCAGAAGAAGGTCGAAGAGCGGAACTACGAAATCCGAAAGAGCCTGCTCGATTACGACGAAGTGATGGACGAACAGCGAAAGCGTGTTTACCGCTACCGACAGAATCTGCTGGATGGTCACAGTTCGCGAAACATGGTTCTCGACCTGATTCGCGGGCAGATCGACAAGTTCGTCGAGACTTTCCTCGACCCAAACTACGGTGTGGAATCCTTCGCGACCTATGCGGGCGGACAACTCGATTGCCAGCTCGAACCGCGTGATTTCGTCAACATGGACTTCGAGATGGCCAGCGATTACGCGCACGACCAGGCAGAACGACAGGCCGAAGTCGTCGTGGCCGAGATCGTGGAAGAAAATCTTCCCGAGGAAATGGAGGACGAGTGGAATTGGAAGGCTTTGGTGAATTGGGCCAACACGCGCCAGGGTGCCAATTACCAGGAGCACCAGCTCAAACGATTGGATCGCGCGGAGATGATCGACGAGCTGATTCAGAAATCGCATGCTCGAATCGCGAAAGTCGATCTGAGCGAAGGTGCGATCATGCTCGAAGGCGATTTTGGACTCCGGACACTTAGCGCATGGATGCGTCATAAGTTCGGCATTGAGACGACGCCCGACGAATTCCGCGATGTGGAAGACCGTCGTGATGTCGCTCAAACGCTCTTCGCGCGTGCCGAAGAGGCTTACGCGCTCAAGGAAGCTGAGTACCCCGTGCTGACCGGACTCTCTCGCTTCACACAGAAGCAAGGTGCCCAGGTTTCTCTTGACCGCGAAGGGCTCGTCAGTTGGGTCGCCAGCCGGTTCGGCGTTCAATTGAGCGTGAACGATGTGCGGCTGAACAGAGATGATTTGAAAAACCAGTTGATCGAGTTCAGTCGTAAAACCGGCAGCGCCGCGGACCAGAAATACCAGCACGCCGAAGCGAAACTCAACGAATTGTTTGGATCGGCGGATTCAGGCACCACCGTCGCCGTCGCCAGCGGCGGGAATGGATCGCTCGATGCGCTGGCCCAATGGCTCGAAGGCGAACTCGACTATCACGCGCCAAAAGAAGATTTGCTGCGGATGAATCGCGAGGAATTGGCGCTCGCTGTCGACGGAGCCGTTGATGATCGCTTTCATCCTGAAATGAGGCGAATGGAACGTCAGGTGCTGCTGCAGATCGTCGATGACGCGTGGAAAAACCACCTGCTGACCATGGACCACCTGCGCAGCAGCGTCGGCTTGAAGGGATATGCGCAAATGGATCCGAAGGTCGAATACAAACGCGAGGGTATGCGACTTTTCGAATCGATGTGGGAATCAATCGGCGAACGCGTCACCGATCTGATTTTCCGAATGGAATCGTCGTTGAACGAGGACTTCATTCGCAGCACGTGGGTCCAGGGACAAGCCAGGCACGAAGAAGCTGCGTCGCAAAGTGAAATGGATTCGGCCGCCCAGCAGGCCGCCGAATCCAGCAACCGTGGCGAACAGGCCAAGCCCGAGCCGGTGCGAAATAAAGGTCCGCGAGTCGGTCGCAATGACCCTTGTCCGTGCGGCAGCGGGAAGAAGTACAAAGCATGTCACATGCGCAAGCAGATGTAAATCGCTCGCCGTTCGCCCGGCGCCTTCGTCGCGCCGAGCTGTAGGCCACACCGGAAGGGAATCCGATGTTCGCAAACGTCTTGTACCTCGTCACAATGTTCATCGTCGCGCCGATGATCTTGTGGCGGATGATTCGGTATGGACGATATCGCCGTGGCGTTGCCGAAAAAATCCTCGGCCTTTCGTCCGCACGTGCCCAACGCATGCGAGACGACCGGGAATGCATATGGATTCACGGCGTCAGCGTAGGGGAGGTCAATCTTCTTCCCGGCCTCGCCCGGCGACTTGAACAGACGCGTCCCGATACTCAAGTCGTGATCAGCACTTCGACCGACACCGGGTACGATTTGGCGGTGAAACATTTCGGGGCCGACCGAGTTTTCTTTTGTCCTCTTGATTTCACGTGGGCGGTGAGACGTACGCTGCGAAATCTGGCACCAACTCAGCTCGTATTGGCCGAACTCGAAATCTGGCCCAACCTGGTCCGAATAGCCGACCGCCAAGGTTGCGAAGTGATGATCGTCAACGGCCGGCTCAGCCAACGCAGCGCCTCGCGTTACCAACGTGCGCGGGCTTTTACTCGTCCAATCTTTGCTCGCTTGTCGTGGGTCGGCTGCCAGGATGAATCGTCTCTGGATCGCTTTGCAGCCTGCGGGACACCGAGGGACCGGCTCAGCGTCACCGGGTCGATGAAGTTTGACGACGCGCCGACGTCACGTACCATCCCCGAGGTCCAGTCATTGGCGCAGTGGGCGGGGCTCGATCGTTCGCTGAGGGTCTGGGTTGTTGGAAGCACACAGCCCGGTGAAGAGGAAATGGCGCTGGACATCTATCGCGATCTGAGGGACGAAGATCGACAGTTGCGATTGGTGCTTGTGCCGAGGCATCGCGAGCGATTTGAGGAAGTAGCAAGGATGATCCGAGCTGCCGGCTTACGCGTGCATCGCCGCAGTGCCGGCGAGGCTGTCGCGGGAACCTTGCCACGCGACACCGTCATCCTGGTCGATACGATCGGTGAGCTTCGACATTGGTGGGGTGTCGCTGAAATTGCGACCGTCGGAGGTAGCTTCGGACGCCGCGGCGGCCAAAACATGTTGGAACCGGCCGGTTACGGATGCGCCGTTTCATTCGGACCCGACACACGAAATTTCAAGTCCATCGCGGATCGTTTGATCAAGCATGATGCCGCGGTGCGAGTCGCCGGCGCCGACGACCTGTCTGACTTTGTTGCAAATTGCTTGCGGAATCCACACGCGGCGAAATCGCTTGGGCAATCGGCCCGCGACGTGGTGATGCAACACCGCGGAGCGACGGAGCGGACGATTGAGGCTCTCAACCGCCGCGGGTCGACACGCCGCAGCGCTGCATGAGAAGACCGATTTGCCTTAGTCGTCGAATCGTGTCCGCTCTAGATTCAAGACCCGAAACGCCAACTCTTGATCGACTCTCCCTCAGGAGTGTTAATCCTGATCGATTCGATATCTGCCCCACCGCGCGGAAGAATCAGGCGAAGGTGAATGACTTCATTGCTCGCGGGAATCGCGACTTTGTATTCCACCGGGCCGTCGGAGGACTTACAGGCGAATGCTACTGATTGGTTCTCGACGAAGCCGGCTTGGCCTTTTTCCCGCCACGTGATGCGCGCGGAACCGGTACTCCTGGCGCGCAAACGCAGCACAGCGATCGAATTTGCGGGCGCGCGTAATTGGGCCGTCGCAATGAAAGCCGTGCCGTTCTGATTGCTCGGCCGAACCTGGAGCATTCCGTCAACCAAATCGATCTTGCAGTTTCGTCCGACCCACCCTTGAAACCGCCGATCGGAATCCGTTTTGCCCGAGTGGATCGAAGGCGCCGGCGCGGACTTGCCGTCGAGATAAAAATCAAAATACCGCTCCCACACCTCGGACATCGAATTCGTTTCCAGCCCGGGAGGATGAAGTTCACTGGACCACTTTTCGAGTTTGCGGCTCAGTAGGTCGGCGAACTCGGGGTGCTCGGTGATCAAATTGGTTTTCTCTTCTCGATCCGCTTCCAGATCAAACAGGTATTCGCGTGATCCTCCGCGAAGGTACTTCCATTTTCCCTGTCGAATCGCAGATTGCGCAATCCAACGCCAGTACAGCTCCTGGTGCGGAGCAGCCTCGGTGGTTCCGAGTAAATGAGGGATCAGGTTAACGCCGTCGAGATTCGTATCGACGGGGAGTCCCGCGAGTGCGACGGCCGTTGCGGCGACGTCGAGCGAGATCACAGGATGATGATAAACCTGGCCACCAGGAATCCTGTTTTTCCAATAGACGACAAAAGGTACGCGGATGCCACCTTCGGAGAGCATGCCTTTCTCGCCATTGAGCGGATTGTTCAATGAACCATCCCATCCGGGGCCACCGCCGGGCGAGTCGAGTTTGTGGATCTTTAACGGTGCGCCGTTGTCACCGATGAAGAATACGAGTGTTCTCTCTTCGATTCCGTTATCGCGTAGCGTTTGCAGCACGCCACCGACGCCGTCATCAACTGCGGATAACATCGCGAGTGCCTGGCGACGTCGCTCGGGCATCGGCCCCGTGAAACGTTTAAGATATTCCGGCGTCGCATCCAGCGGCACGTGGGGGGCGCGGTAGGCGAGATAAAGCAGAAACGGTTGATCGTGGTGACGTTGGATAAACGCTCTCGCTGCGGCGCTGTTGGCATCGAGATGGTACATTCCGTTGACCTTCGTACCGGGAGTGACATCGTTCCCCTGCACATCAAAATTCGTCCATGAACCGCCCTGATAGAAAACATCATCGAATCCGTGTTGGACGATTTCATCGGCGGGTCCCAAGTGCCACTTCCCAATCATTCCCGTTGCGTAGCCCGCGTTCTTCAAACGCTCGGCAATCGTCTGTTCCTCGTTGAATTGGTCCAGCGGCATGCCGTTGCTTTCGACGCCGAGACGGTTTTGAAACCGGCCGCTCAACAGACCGGCACGTGACGGAACGCACTGTGGCGCAGTGACATAGCCGGATGTCATCCGCACGCCTTCGCGAGCAAGATGATCGATGTGCGGTGTTCGGATATCATCCACGATTCCCTGGCACGACAAATCCGCGTAACCGTGGTCGTCCGTGAAAATGATGACGATGTTTGGCGGCGAGTCGGCGGCCTTCAGGACCGCCGTTAGACTCGAAAACAAGAGTGCAGTCGCAAGCAAGTGGCGGAACATGGCGGGGCCCAATGTGAACGGAGTGTCCAACGTCGAATAGTAATCTATCGGCTGTGAGGACCCGTTGCCGAAATTTGTCGCGGCGGCTCGAGTCGTGACTGGCGCCACGCTCGGCGAGATTGATTTCCGATAAAGAACCTTCCATGCATTTCTTACCGACCGCCGCCACGCCGTCCAGCCGTTTGCTCGATTTCCGACCTTTCGATGACTCCGTCGCCGTTTGCGTCGAGTCGGCTGAGCCGTTGTCGCATCGGAGGTGGGATCTCATCGCCGACAAGTTTTCCATCGGCGTTTCGATCATTTTGCAAGAACATTCGCATCACCATGTTCTGACGCGCGGGACGATCCCGCGGCGACCGCATCGAATCGGGCCGACCGCCGGGAGGTCTCTGTCGCCCGCCCTCGGGTCCGCCGCTTGATCGTCGGCTACCGCCATCTCGGTCCTGCGTTAGCCAAACAAGGTACTGCTGGGTTACCGGGATACAGAAAGTTTCCGCGTCATCGCAGGCGAAGTACTTCACCGTCACCTCAAGAGGTTGATCACTGGTGCCATCCAATTTGATCAAAAACTCACGAGGGTCCGCGTCGGCGTCGACGTCGACTTTGGGTCCTGAACCCTTACTCGGTGTGACCGTGACACCCTTTGGCGGAATGACCTCGAACTGGATCGCCGGAGCTTTGTTGTTCCAGTGGACTTTGTAGAGCGGATCGAGATAGAACCCGAGATACAGATTGTCGTCTTGCCACTCGGCGCGCAGCTTTGCGTAAAAGGGGATCTTCGAATCGACCGGCGTGAGTTTCAAAGGTGTCATCCGGCCGGGAAGCTTGACACGATCGACAACGCCGGTGACGGCTCTTGCCGGAGGCGGTTGTCGGGGCATTCTGAGATCGTTGACCGATGTGGGATTCTCGACTGGGCCAACGATCCGAGAAAGATCCTCGCGAAGTTGTTTCGGGTCGCTCCAGGCACGCGCGACCAGGATCTTGCCATCGGGATCGACAATGAATTCGGAATTCGGCCGGTCACCGAGCGCGTGTTTGAGATCGTTCTGCATCGTGTCGCAGATCCACCCAAACCGCGAGCCGAGCGTCCGCTGGGCCTCGGCAATGTGCATCAGCCTTTCCTCGAGATTGAATGGCGTCACGAAGCCATTGGTTTCCGGGTGCGCAAGCGACTTGTAGATATAGAAAAACTTCACTCCCATGGGTGAATAATCACGCTCGATCGTCTCCAAACTGGGGACGTTACGAAGGAACGGCGGTCACGTCAGGCAGCCAAACACCAGAACGTTGTAATTCCCTCGTAGAGATGCCGTGGAAATCGTTTTGCCCTGGTCGTCGAACACATCGATGACAGGCAGCAGTGTTCCGGGTCGAACGGGCATGGCCGAGCCGGGTCGCCGCATTCCCTCGTCGGGGCGGATCGCACCGCCAGGTCGATTGTCGAGGACCGGGAGATCTTGAGCGGACACCGCTGACGCAGCAGCCAGCGCGACGGAGAGAGATAAACCAAGAATTGAAAGCTGGTGACGCATCGCCGTTTCTCTCCAGGTTGGACTCAACGAAACTGGACTTAACGAAAAACGGGGCAGGCTTCCGAGGAAGCCTGCCCCTATCGGGCGCGACGGAGCGCTTCGTCGCAATCCGAATTTGTCGAGAATAGATCGCCTACTCTTCGGCTTCGGGTCGACGACGGCCACCGCGGCCACCATCTTCCCCGCGTTCGCCGTCGCCACCGCGACCACGACCGAATCCGCCGCCGCCACCGCCAAATCCGCCGCGGCCACCAGGTCCGCCCCGTCCGAAGCCCTCGGGCATTTCAAACGGTTCGCCCTTCATGGCGTCGAAGTCGCTCCGTTGTGTACTGGTCAATACACCGAGGACTTCTTCTTCCATGTCCTCGCGTGCCTTGCCGAATGCTTCCTGGATTTTCTCGCGGTCGCCCGACGAGAAGATCTCTCGCATCTGGTCTCGCATTTTCTGTTGCAGTTCGTCGCGTACCTTGGCGAGCTTTTCCTTTTGCTCGTCAGTGATCTTCAGCTTGGCAGCGACTTCATCGTCTTCCAAAGCCTGAACACCGCGAAGTTGGATTGAGATCTGTTCGAGACGCTCGATTTGCTCCGGCAAAAGAACTTCGATCAGCTGGTCCTTCATCTGCGCGGTTCTTTCAGCCTGTTCCTTTTGCATTTTCTCGAAGAAAGCCCGACGCTGTTCTTCGTCCATGTTGCGGAAATCGGCATCGGGGCGCTCGGGACGATTCTGCTCAGCGAGCTTGTCCAACGCTTCCTGTTGGTCGGGTGAGATTTCCAATTCCGTTTGCACCGCTTCAATGCGGAGCAGTCCAAAGGTCATGTCGCCGCCGCCGCCGGGTCCGCCTCGGCCACCGGGGCCTCCGGGTCCGCCACCACGTTGGAACCCGCCGGGTCCGCCACCACGTCCGCCGCGGCGGCCGTCTTCTTGGGCAAGAGTATCGGTGACCATGAAGGCCACAAGCGCGAGCGAGAGTACGCTCATTACGATTCGAGAGAGTTTCATTGTTTGTTTCCGATGGGACCGACAAGAATGTGTTGTTCGCAGGGGGCGTTAGACGCCCGATACAAATTGAAACCTCAGCCGCCCGATCGGGTTTCGCGGGAGGCCGAAAAACTTCGGGTTTTCTGATTTCTATCCCCGAAAATCAGCATTTTGCATGAAAAAGCCCATGCTCGAGAACGGCTGAACCCCCGATCGCATTGACGCCCCGTCTCGGATGTTGCTACGGATCAGGCCCCATCTACCCCTATCGATCCGGGACATTTCCATGCGATTCCGTACCGCCACGACGACGATTCCCCTGCTCGCGACATTCCTCGTGTGCGGCCCAGTGCGGGCGCAGCTGACGATCACCACACCTGAAACACCCATTGCGACCCGCCAAGTTCCTTCCGCGGCGGATTCACCAGCCGCAGGAATCGTTGCCGCCCGACGCGCAGCATCGGACCCTTCCCAGATTCGAGTCACGATACAGTACTTGATGTTGGACGACGCCACCCGCGACGAGATCTACCAGAAGCTTGAACCGGGCGAGATCAGGCGAGCCTCGTTCGTGCAGCCGCCTGCGGCGGGGAAGTCAGCATCGACTCCCGAAAATCCGATCACGGCCTCGTACCAATTTGAGTCGGTATCACGCGTGACCAGCTACGTGCTCAGTCCCGCGCAAAAGGAGTCGGTCGTCGCACAGGCGAATGCATCGAACTTGTCAGACGTAACACGTGCACCGAGCGTTGTCTTGTTGCAGGGCAACGAGGCTGAGCTAACGGACATGGTCCAGCGTCCTTTTATTGTTGACATCCAGGGCTATGGGAATGCGATCGAGCCAAAAGTGCAGGTACTCGATGAAGGGACTCGGCTGCGGTTGCTGGCTCGATCCTCGAAATCGGGTGAGCGGACAGCTTTCGATCTGACCTGCGGCGTCGAGGTAAGCCGTGTGGTGGACGTTCAGTCGGACAAGGTATTTGGCGCGCGAAGCGAGCCGCTCGCGGTCCAGGTGCCATTGCATCGAGTGACCAAGGCGAACGTTTCGAGCAGTCTCGCAGCAGGACAGACCCTGTTGATCGACCCCCACGTCAGCTCGAGTAAGGTCATGGCGCAACCAGCAGAAGTGCCGGTGTTGAGCAAGCTTCCATACGTGGGTCGCAGTTTCAAGAACGCGTCGATCGGCGAAACGACGCAGCACATGATGATATTGCTGTACCCGTCGATCGAGGAAACAGAGCTTTCCTCAATCGACCGCTAATTCTCGGCAGCGCTCGAATCGGAGGTGTCGCCGTCATTGCGGATCTGCGCGAGAGGTTTCTCGGTGACTGTTCCCGGGACGAGCCAGGGTCCCTTGCTGTGTTGCTCGATCAACCGCGTCAATTCGTCGTTGTCGATCGATTCGACTTCGAGCAATCGCTGAGTGACCGCTTCGAGAACGTTGCGGCGTTGTTCGAGGATTTCGCGGGTTTGCAGCAACTCATCGTCGATGATCCGCGCGACTTCCTTGTCAATCAATTTCGCCATCTCATCACTGTGCATCATCTGGTATCCGTCGCCGCCACCGCCGTCAGCCAGAAAGGGCGATCGTGAGCTGCGGCGAAAGTTGATGCGGCCAAGCCGGCTCATGCCATAATCCATCACCATGCTGCGGGCGATTTCGGTACATCGTTCCAGGTCGTTCTGAGCACCGGTGCTGATGTCCTGGAAGATCATTTCTTCGGTAAGCGTCCCGGCGAGCAGCACTTTCATGTTGCTTTCAAGTTCGGTTTTCGTCATCAGGTAACGGTCCGATTCGGGGCGCTGCATCGTGTATCCGAGTGCTGCCAATCCCCGCGGAATGATGCTTACCTTGTGAACCGGGTCGGTATTGGGCAGGGCCGCTGCGACCATGGCATGTCCAGCTTCGTGATAAGCGACGCGGATCTTTTCATCCTCGTTCATGACCCGTTTTTTCTTTTCCAATCCGGCCGTGACACGTTCGACCGCTTCGTTGAACTGGTCGATTGCAACGGCTTTCTTTTCGGCGCGTGCGGCCAGCAACGCCGCTTCATTGACGAGATTCGCGAGATCCGCCCCGACAAAGCCCGGCGTAATCGAGGCGATGTCCCTGAGGTCGACTTTTTCGTCGAGTTTTACATTTTTGACGTGCACCCGCAGGATGTCCTCGCGGCCGCCGACGTCGGGGCGATCCACCAACACGTGCCGGTCGAATCGACCCGGACGAAGCAACGCCGGATCGAGAGTCTCGGGCCGATTTGTCGCCGCGATCACGATCACGCCCGAATTGGAATCGAAGCCATCCATCTCGACCAGCAACGCGTTGAGCGTTTGTTCACGCTCGTCGTGACCGCCTACGGTCGAACCGCTTCGACTTTTTCCGAGCGCATCGAGTTCGTCGATGAAGATGATACAGGGAGCGCGATTGGTCGCTTGCTGGAACATGTCGCGAACGCGCGCCGCCCCGACACCAACGTACATCTCGACAAAATCGCTGCCGGACAGGCTGAAGAACGGAACACCCGCTTCGCCTGCGATCGCCCTGGCCAACAATGTCTTTCCGGTTCCGGGAGGCCCGACAAGCAGCACTCCCTTGGGGATCCGCCCGCCGAGCGATTGGTACTTCTCACTGTTCTTCAAGAAGTCGACGACCTCGCGAACCTCCTCGACCGCTTCGTCGATTCCCGCGACATCGTCAAAGGTGATCGCAAGCTCTTCCTGGCCATAAAGTTTGCCGCGGCTTCGCGAAAAGGCCATCGGCGAGCCGACACCGCCAATTCGCCGCAACATGAAAACTCCGAGGCAAACCAGAATCCCGATCATCAACAATTCAGGCCAGTGGTCCTGGAGCAAGCGGCTTGGTCGCGCGTTGTCCCAAATGATGCCGGATGCATCAAGCTTTTCGACCAGCCGTTTGTGTTCCGCTTCGTTGTTGGTATCACGAATCGTCTGGAAACTGACACGCTTGGGCTCGCTGGTCGGCTTCTTTCCGGCCGGTCCGAGAGAACGGTACATCACCGTGCCGGTGATCGTGCCATCGTCGACCAGGACGTCCTTCAAATCGCCGTATTCAATCAGCGTCTCGGGATTCTTGGACGAAGGGACAACGATCTTTACCGCGGCCGGTTCGTCCGACTCTGTTGCGGTTCCAGTCGCCGAATCGGGCTCCGCTTCGCCGGACTCGTCGGATTGGGAATCGACCCGCGATTCGGCGGTCAACTCCAGCAATGCGATCAGATCGGGATATCGCAGCCGCCGCTCGGTGTTGCCAAACAGGAAAGCGCTGAGCAGGACCGCGGACACGATCGCGATCAGCACCAACCAGACATTTCCGCTATTACGGGATTCGGATTGGTTCGAATTTCGTTGGTTATCGTCGCTCATATGCTCAATCTATCGCTGCATCAGGCATGCCAAACGAGGTCGCCGGGCTGCCTTCATGGTCTGTTTTTTCTTGATTCCATCCTTGGTTATACCTGTGCGAGGCAAATGAGGATGGATTCACGATCTCGTTAGCGGCTCGATCCGTGCGTGCGCATTAGTGTTGTCACGCATTGTTCGGTTGGCCACCACCATCGGCAACCGGGGCCGGGATCATCATTTCACGTGGGTGGGTCGTAACGATGTTGTCGATCGTCCATGATTGATGGCAAATCCGTCGTTCCGACGAGGGCCCAGCCTGCGGATTTCCGTTTCGAGTACAAACCTTCGAGGACCATTGCCCCAGTGTCGGACGCAGTTTCAAGTCGCCAAGTCGAGCACGCCGGCAACCCAGGTCGATCGGTGAAAAACGTGGCAGTATTGGGCGCCACCGGCAGCATTGGCGCGGCAACCCTCGATGTCCTTGCACACCTCGATCGAGTCGATCCGCAGACGCAATGGCGAGTCTCGGCGGCCTCGGCGCATACCCGTCCCGAAGTGTTGTACGAGTTAGCAGCCAAGCTCGTTCATCGCCCGCAATGCTTGATCGTTTCGGATACCGAGGCTGCCGAGGCGGTGCGCGCGGATCGATCGGCGGGAAACCGCGCCGGTTTGGAGGATTGCCGATTCGAGTTCGGGCCCGACGCCCTGGTGGAGGCCGCCCAGTGCGACGAGGTCGATACAGTCGTGGCGGCGATCGTCGGACGTGCCGGGCTCGAGAGCACGCTGGCGGCGGTCGAAGCGGGAAAACGCGTCGCACTGGCCAACAAGGAAACACTCGTCGTCGCTGGTCCGGTCGTCAGCCGAGCGAAGGAAAAGAGCGGCGCTGAGATCCTTCCGGTCGACAGCGAACATTCCGCGATCTTCCAATGCCTTGAGTCAGCGATCTCGGCACCAAAGAAATTGATTCTAACGGCGAGCGGCGGGCCGTTTCGGACCTGGAGCCATGCGGAGATGGAAGCGGCCACGCCCGCATCAGCCTTGGCGCACCCGACGTGGGATATGGGTCCGAAAATCACGGTCGACTCGGCGACGATGATGAACAAGTCGCTGGAAATTATCGAGGCACGTTGGCTCTTCGGCTTGCCTGCGGATTCGATCGAAGTGGTTGTTCATCCTCAATCGATCATCCACTCGATGGTTGAATGGGAGGATGGATCGGTGATTGCCCAACTGAGTCCGCCCGACATGCGGCTGCCCATCCAGTACGCCCTGACCTATCCGCGTCGGCTTCCCTGTGAAACTCCGCCGCTCGAGCGAACTCGCAACTGGGACCTTTCCCTCGAAGTCGCCGATCGCGAGCGGTTTCCGGCCCTCGATCTCGGCTTCGAGGTGGCGGCGGCCGGCGGGACCGCTGGAGCCGTGCTCAATGCGGCCAACGAAGAGGCAGTCGGTCTGTTCCTGGGCGGGCAAATCCGGTTTACTGACATTGTGCCGGGATGCCGTGATGTGCTCCAAAGTCACTCACACGAGAGCAATCCGCCGCTGGATCGATTGCTCCAACTCGATCGTTGGGCGAGGACGGAACTGCGTCGACGATTTAAGATGTAATCGATCCTGTTTGCGAGAATCGGGATCCCCCCGATGGACCGACCCGGCCCGTAAGAGTTGCTAGCTTGTAGACAGTATTGGATCCCACGGCACTGTATTTGATCGCAATTCGATCCCACGGCACAGTATCTGAACCCAAGGCGCTTAGATGTTGATTGATTGGATTTCCGTGACGATGCCGTTGGCGGCCACCGACGATGCGAACTTCTTTTCATCCTTGATGCAGAACGTGGTTCTGTGGGGCCGTGTGGCGCTCGGGATCGGTCTGGTGATTTTCGTGCATGAGTTGGGTCACTTCGTCGCTGCGAAAACGTTCGGCGTGAAATGCGAAAAGTTCTACGTCGGGTTTGATGTGCCCATCCGGATCGGCCCGATCAAGTTTCCGCGTACGCTGGGCAAATTCCGCTACGGCGAGACGGAGTACGGAATCGGTGTGATTCCGCTGGGTGGGTACGTCAAGATGCTTGGCCAGGATGACGATCCGCGCAAACAAGAGGAAGAGGCTCAGCGGATTCGAGTCGATGACGAATCGTCGGACGATTCGGAGACACCACCCGAGTTCGACCCGCGCAGCTTTCCTGCGAAACCGGTCTGGCAACGGATGATCATCATCAGTGCCGGTGTCGTGATGAATGTCATTACCGGCGTGTTGTTCGCCGCGATCGCGTTTGGGTACGGCGTTGCCTACAGCCCGGCGTACATCGGAGGTGTCGTTCCGGGTGGTCCAGCGTGGCAAGCCGGTATCGAACCAGGCGGTAAGGTTGTCAAGGTCGGGACCTATGAAGACCATGACATGCATTTCCGCGAAATGAAGATCGAGATTCTGACCGAGGGATTGACGAATCCCGACAAGCCGATTGGATTGGCCCTCCAGTACGACGATGGCATTCGCAAGTTTCAATTGCAAAGCCAGTCACTTCCCAAGAAAAAAGACGCGAAGATGATTGGGATTGCGATCCCATCGTCGTTGACGCTCGGCCGTGGCGCTTACGCAGACCCCGAGAGCGTCGCCTCGGAAGTTCTGGGGCAAGCCGATGGCGGCGCGGAAGTGATCGGTTTCGATGGCGTGGCTGTGAAACCCGAGTCGATCATTCCCGGAGCACCCTTTTTTCATCATCTCTATTCCAATCCGACCAAGACCGTTCAACTCGATTTGCGACGTGCCGACGGCAGCACGTATCAGGTGGCGTTGCCGCCTCAGAAATCGAAGTCGATCGGGATTCAGTTTGCTGTCGGGCCCGTCGTGGCGCTGGTCGAGGGCGGGCCGTCCGCGAAAGCCGGCATGAAGATTGGCGATGTGGTTCGCCGCGTCGGCGACGATGAATCCCCCGACGCCTACGGTTTGGCGATCGCACTGGTTGATGCAAAACAACCGGTAACGATTGCCGTCGAGCGGGGCGAGGGGACCGAATCACAAATCGTCGAGCTCGAAATCACGCCGAGCCGTTCACTCCAGACGATTCCGCCCACGCAGAGCATCTCCGGCGAAATCGCGGTCAATTCTGTCGGGTTCGCATACCAACCCCTGTCGACGGTCGCGTCGGTTGTTGAGGCGACTGCACCCGATTCCGATTCGGACGCGACGGACGGGGATGACCAGCTCGACGTCCTCAGGCCAGGGGACCAGATCGAAGAAATCCGGTTGGTGGTCGACGAAGACGACCGGCCCGAGTGGTTGGCCGACAAGCGGTACTCGCAGGTGTTTGAACAGCTGGAAAAGGGTTGGGAATTCACCGCGATCACGCCGCTCAATACGTTCCGCGAGACAATCCAGCGACTTCCCGTCGGGACCGAGCTGATTGTGCTGGCCACGCGTCCGCCGCAGGACCGTGTGGTCAAGGCGAGGGTCGTTGTCCAGGCGGATGATCAAGTGATGTTTGAACGTGGTTTGGTGTTCGAGCCCCGTGAATCGATCCAGAAAGCCGAATCATTTTCCGAGGCACTCGCCCTTGGCACCCGCGAAGGTTACCGCCAATTCTCCAATGTGCTTCGTTTCTTGAGAATGATCCCGACCGGCAGCATTAAATTACGGCATGTCGGCGGCCCGTTGGAAATCGTCAATATCGCCAAGCATGAGGCCGAAAAGGGAATCTCGCGTCAGTTGATGTTTCTGACCATGTTGAGCATGAATCTGGCGATTCTGAATTTTCTGCCGATCCCCGCGCTCGACGGCGGACACATGATGTTTCTGTTGTACGAGTTCGTGGCGGGCAAGCGTGCCAACGAGCAACTCGAGTTTCGATTGACCGTGGCCGGTTTGTTGACGCTGCTGATGTTGATGGCGGTCGTATTCGCGAACGACATTCTGCGTCACCTGTAAGATTTACGACCGGCGATCGTTCAGCACGGCGGGAGACGCGTAAGGATTCTCTGAGAACGCGATCGCATCTTCGGCAGCAGCCGGGTGCGAGAGATCGTTACACTCGCCCGCGGCGATTCTTGCGATCAGGCTTGCCAGCTCGACCGTTTGACTCTTTCGCCGCGAACTTCTCAGCGACCCGAATGCGAAATCCCGGTACGCGACCGGTAGTTCAACCGTACCATCACACGTTCGAACGATCAGCACGACCATGTGCGATCGACACAGCCACCCCGACGGTGTGACCGATTCGACCTCTGTACCCAGGATCGACTCGCGCGGTAATTCATAATCGAAACGGTCTCCTTTCATCCTTACGCCGCGCTGGTCGACCTCAATCGTCATTAAATCGGTAGCGGTTTCGAGTCGGACGCGATTCCACCGCTCACGCGGCACCAATTCGACCACGCGGGAAAAAGATTCGTCCCGCTGCGCCGGGTCGCGGCGCTGCAGCGTTTGGCGAAGTCGTTTGCACAGCTCGTCGTTGTGCGGCCATTCGGGGTAGGTCAGCGCGAGGATGATTACCGATGCCAGCCACGCCAGCGAAATCAGCATCACACCGGTACCGAGCGACGTGGAAAAGGGGCTGTCGATGGACAGGTAGAGTCCCCCCAGCGACATCCAGCACCAACCCGACGAAAACACGAAAATGGAAATCGAATACCGCAGCATGGACCACAGTCCGAGCGTGCTGCCCGCAAAGCGGCGATCAACCGGAATGATGGTTGCAAGGGATGGGCCGGGCTCGCTTAGCATCTGGTCCAAACTACTGGCCCGGACCCGTCGAAAAAACGGATTCTCCGCATGCGGACCAAAAAAATGGACGGCCGCGTCCGGCTATGACGAATGTTTGCGGCGGAACCGCGGCCGTCGACTCAGTACCGGGCAACGCCTGGATCGACCTGTTCGCTCCATTGGTCGATCCCGCCGGCCATGTTCTGGACTTTCTCAAAGCCATGATTCCGCAGTGCCTGGGTGACCTGCATGCTGCGACCACCGTGATGGCAATGAACCACGATCAGCCGCTGGCGATGTTCTTCCAACTCGTCAACACGTTCCGCAAGCTGGCTCATCGGAATCAGCAGGCTGCCGTCAATCCTCGCGATCGCAAACTCATCTTCTTCGCGCACGTCGAGCAGCAGAAAGTCATCGCCTCGTTTCAACTTCTCGGCCACGCAAGCAACGTCCGTTTCGATTGGCAAATCAGCGGCGTGGGGCATCGACAAGATTCGTGGGGTTGGAGAGACCGGATTTCCAGGTGCGTTCGTCAAAGTCTGCAATTAGAGATCGGCGTTTCGATAATGGCGGACGCGCCAAGGTTTTCAAGACGTTCCATGGCGTCAATCACATCGCCCCGCTTGACCATCACGCGAACACTGCACCAGTTTTCGTCTTCTAACGAGTTCACCGTGGGTGAATTGAATCCGGGCGTGATCGCTTCGGCGTCGGATAACTTGTTGCGCGGGACGTTGTATTCAAGCAGCGAATAGTCGCGGGCGATCACAACGCCTTCGAGACGTCGTACGACGCGGTCGGCTGTCTCCTTGTCGCGGCAGCGACCATTTTGAATCAAGACGGTCTCGTACGAGTCGATTTCGTCGAGAATCCTCAGACGGTTGGCGGCCAGCGTGCTTCCCGTTTCGACGAGGTCGACGATGGCATCGGCGACCCCGAGCTGGATCATGACTTCGACGGAACCGGACAGCGAAACCAAATGGGCCGTCGCTCCTTTCTCTTTCAAGTACTGCCTGGTCACGTTCGGGAAACTTGTCGCCACCCGCTTCTTGTCCAGATCCGCGGCGCTCGAGAGCGCTGCGTCATCGGGCACGCAGATCGCCAACCTGCAGCGTCCAACGCCCAGCCGCATGCGAACTTCGGTGTCGACGCCCGATTCTTCAACCAGGTCGCTTCCGGTAATCCCCATGTCGATCGCGCCTTCGGCGCACAGGGTGGGGATGTCGTCGGTGCGCAAGAATATCAATTCCACTGGCAATCCGCTGACTCGAGCGAATAGACCGCGACTTTGGCGGCGGAAATTCAGTCCGGCTTGACTCAGCAACTCGCCGGCAACTTCGCTCAGTCTTCCCTTGCTCGGCAGCCCGATGCGGAGGTTTTTTTCGGATCCCAACGTTGTCACTCGTCTTCGGTTTTGTTTTTACTGGATTCGGATTTCCGTTTGGCTTTTTCGACAAGACCCGATGTCCCTTCGCGGCGGGCAAGTTCCCCGGCGACCTCATCCAGGTCGACACCTCGCCAAGCGAGCAGGACCAGGGTGTGGTACAGCAGGTCGCCTGCCTCGTGAATGAAGTGCTCGCGACCGGTGTCACCCTGCTCTGTTGCCGCTTCGATCAATTCCTCCGCCTCTTCGCGGATCTTGGCGCCGATTTTCACGGCGCCACCCTCGAGAAGCCTCGTCGTGTAGGACCCCTCCGGCCGCGTCTCAGCACGCTGGCGGAGCGTCCGCATCAATCGCTCGATGGGCTCGAGTGCTTCGCTCATTAGGAGAATCCCAGGCCGGTGGAAGGTTCACGCAAGGCAACGATGTTAGACGGACCAGGCGGGATTGCCAACGATGAGGAAATCCGCAAATACACTGCTAACTCGATACATGGCGAACTCGGTCCTCGGGTTGGGTCTCTTGGCCTTTCGGGTAGGCTAGGTGCCGTTGCGAAAGTATTCCTGCAACTGGCATTGGAGCCCGCCTCATTTGCCGCGGATCTTGTAAGGTTTCGTTTCACTTGACCTGCGAGGAGTGCCTTCGGCCCCGATTTTCGGGACAATGCCTGTTGTGCCACCGTCTCTTTCCCGTCCAGCAAGACAGCTGCCATGATCACGATCATTGACTACCAGATGGGCAATCTGCGAAGTGTCCAGAAAGCGATCGAGCGAGTGGGGGGAGAAGCGATTGTCTCGTCCGACCCACGACAGATCGCCGCCGCTGAGAAGCTGATCCTTCCCGGCGTCGGAGCCTTCGGTGATGCAATGGCAGAGATCAACCGCCGAGATCTCGCAAAACCGATCCGCGAATTCGTTGAATCGGGCCGACCGTTCTTGGGAATTTGTCTGGGACTGCAACTTTTGTTTGAACGCGGTTTTGAACATGGCGAGCACGAGGGGCTTGGCATACTCGGTGGCGATGTCGTTCGATTCGAATTGCCCCCTTCGTTCAAGGTGCCGCACATGGGATGGAATAGCGTGACCAAAGAAAACATCGCGCCGATACTCAGTGACACCGTTGACGGAACCCATTTTTATTTCGTCCACTCGTACTACGTGCGGCCGGCGGATCCGGGGGTCGTCGCGTTGACGTGCGATTACGGAGGTAAATTCTGTGCGATGGTGTGGCGGGACAACCTGTTCGCAACCCAGTTTCATCCCGAGAAAAGCCAACACGATGGATTGAAACTGTTGGAGGCCTTTCACAATCTGCCCAGCGCGACCGAGGCGGCGTCGCGATGACTTTGCGGCAGCCGCGAAGCGTGATTCTCGAAGCGGCCGAGGGTATCGCAGTCCATTTCGATTGGCATCGTGATCGATTTCGGCAACGCCTGGTTCGTGACGGCGAAGGCGTCGCGGAAAGTGTCGAAGGAGATGCCGATGACCTTTGGCCGCCAGCCCCTCCGATTCAACAACTCTCGCTGGAAACCATCGATGGATCCAAGGTGCTGCTCGGAGTGGGGGCGGCTGGACGATGCCATTGGAGTATCAGCGTTGCGGTGGATCCGAGCATGCGCGGCTTGAAGTTCGACCTGGCGTGCCGTTCACGCGAGGTCCCCGGTTTCATCGGCAGCACGTACCGGCTCGATAATTCCGTCACGCTGACTCCGCTCGACGCGAGTGAAATCTTCGTTCCCACCGATCCCGATGACCGACAGACGTTGCGAATCGAGGCAGTCGTTCCGCGCCAGCCCTCGACGCAGCAAACACACCGGTGGGCATACCAAATCGAGCCCAGGCTCGTCGGCGCTTTCGCTCAACGCAAAGCTTGATGCGACTTTGTCGCCACCGATGAACGAGCGGCGTCAGAATTGAGGCGCGACGCCGGAAACCATCGCAATCTTACCTATTTTAACATTTGAGCAAATCTTTTCTCGGATCAGATTGTCGGTCGGTCAGCCTCGCTAAGTCGTGGCTGAAAAGGGGATTTCGCACGTGCCAAACTGCCGGACCGATAAATAATTCCCATTTATCCTGGCCGGCCCCCTTTACCTGATCCGAATCTTTTTGATCTTTGCAGGCCGGAAAGATGGTGGTGGCGTGGCTTGAGAGCTTCCGCAGCATCCGTTTTCGCTTGTATCCACTCTATTCACAGTTTTTGGAGTCGCTCCGATGCGAACGCTAGCTTTGTTTGTGGTCAGTCTGATCATGGTGGCGGGAGCCACGACAACATCAGCCGACCCGGTAGTTCCCAGTGCCAACTCGGTGGTTTGTTCAAAATGCGGGAAGGTCCATTACGTTTGTCCCAAGTGCGGCAAGGTCCACGCCCTGGCCCATCACGTCACTGAGTCGACTGTCGGTTTGACTGCGACGCCTGTGATCACGCAGGCAACTACCACGTCGGTGACACCGTCCCCAAACGTGGCTCCGACGCCAACGGTGATTCAGAGCACGCCGGTGCGGGCCATGTCGTTTGAGTCCCCGATGGCTCCCAGTTCGGCAATCCGGGCGGTTGCGGGCGTCACCAACGTGTTGGCTAATTTGAATGCACAACGGGCTCGACAGGGTATCAGAATCCTGCGATACGATCCCCAACTGCAGGTCGTCGCGCAGCGACGGGCCCAAGTGATGGCCTCACGGGGATTAAAGAACCATCCGCCCGGATCATTTTCACCGGGACGCTATGAAGGCGTGGGATGGTCGAGTTCTTATTCGCCGTCGGGAGTTTCGGCATGTTACACGAGCGATCCACGGATGACGTACGCTGGTGCCGCGATGGTGACTGGGCGAGACGGCGTCTATTTCGCCGTGGTGTACCGCTAGTTCCCCGTCGGATCGGACGGATCACGATGCCGCTGCGTGGATTCGAAAGAGCCACCAGCGGCATTTCTTTTTGGTTCACGATCATGCTTGTCGCCTGCGGCTCGACTCGGCTTGCCGCCGACGAAGGTGTGGTCGTTGGTTCGCAAACGTCGTCGGGGCTCGCGACGGTTTCGATCGATTCGGCCAAGGCGCTTGCGTCGGTCCAGTGGCTTGCGGCATTGGCCGTGCGGAAGGCCCCCCGGACCTATGACGGTGACAAGGATTGGGGGAAAACGAAACAGCTTTGGGCAGGCGTCAAAATTCGCCGTGACGGTTGGAAGCTGAAAACGAACCGTCGGTTTCGCGAAGTCGAACACGGCCGTTGGGTGCGCTACGAAGTGACGATGCCGGAGCCGTCATCCGTCAACGCGCCTGAGGTGACCGTTGATCGTGTCATGGCGGTAACCGATCGGCAATCGGCCGCACCGAGGTGGAAGATCGAGTCGTCGATCGCGGCGCCCATGTATTTTACAGCTCGAATTCAGCGTTGGAATTTCGGCGTCAAGGTCTACAGCATGACGGTAAGCGGGCACATGCGCGTGCGAATGACGACCACGGCTACTGTCGGCTTTCTACCGGACTACGGGGAAATTCCGCCGGGATTGGTGATCGATCCACGCATCGAACAGGCTCACCTTTCACTTGAGCAATTCGAGGTTGATCGCGTCAGTCGCATCGGCGGTGAGGCGGCCGAGCAGTGGGGCGAAATGGTTGAAGAGATCATCCTCGATCGATTCATAGAGAAACAAAACGACCGCATCGTCGCCAAGCTGAACAAGTCGATTGACAAGGAGCGTGACGATTTGAAGTTTTCGTTGGCGGAATGGTTTGATAAGTGGTAATCAAGCCGGTCCCAACTGGCGCACAGGGCATCGATCGAGCCGTCCCCACCCGACTAGCCGGCACGCAAGGCAGCGAGCTTTTGCGATGCCGCGCCGTCGTTGATCGCTGCGGCGGCCATTGTGACGCCGTCGCCCAGTGACGTTACGCGCTGGACCAACAACAGCGCCGCTGCGGTTCCCGCCAGCACTGTGTCGCGGCACGGCCCGGGCTCACCCTCGAGCAACCGGCGAATGATCGCGGCACTTTCGCTCGGATCGGCAGCCGCGAGCGCCTCGCGTCCCGCTGGAAGCAATCCGAAATCGCTCGGGTTCCACGTATGTTGATGCTCGTCGTTGCCCCGAACCTCGATCACGTTGGTCGGCCCGTCGAGCGAAACTTCGTCCTGGCCGTCGGATGCATGAACGACGAATGACCGCGTCGTGCCGAGTTGCCCCAAGGCGGCCGCGACCTTCATTTGGGCGTCAGGCGTCGATGCGCCAAGCAATTGGTGGCTTGCGCCAGCAGGATTGCAAAGGGGGCCGAGCAAGTTGAACAAAGTTTTGACCCCCAACTTGCGCCGAATGCCGACAACATGCCGCATGGCTGGATGCAGCTTGGCAGCAAAGCAGAAACAAATTCCGATCGAATCGAGTCGTTCGGCGACGGCATCGGCATCCGACTCAATCGGCACCCCGAGTTCTTCCAGAACGTCGGCCGATCCGGTCAGACTTGTCGCTTTTCGGTTTCCATGTTTGGCGACGGCAACACCGCAGGCGGCGGCGACAATGGCGACCGCCGTGCTGATATTGAATGTGCCGCTTCCGCTACCGCCGGTTCCGCACGTATCCAACAGCACGTCGTGATGGTGGTCGATCCGTGTCATATGCCGTCGCATTGCCTGAGCGGCCCCAACCAATTCGCTGACCGCCTCGCCCTTGTCGCGCAGAGCCAGCAACAACTCACCGACTTTGTCTTCGTCGGCCTCACCGCGCAGCATTGCATCGATCAAGTCCGCCGTTTGGCCGGAGCTGAGGTCGGATCCCGCCGACACTTGATGGATCGCTTCTTGAAACGCTGATTTTGACGGATCGGGCTGGTTCGAGGACGAGGGCTTGCTGGCAGGCATGGGCAGGAATGTTGGGTAAGGGAAAGGGGGCGAAGGTGCGCCGATGTCCATTCCGGCGGTCGCCGAAAAAGTGATTTCGGTTCGGGGTCGTGCACCGACCCCTCCGGGATTCTAAACTTGTCACATGACCCGCAAGATTATCATCGATTGTGACCCTGGGATCGACGACGCCGCTGCCGTCTGCGCGGCTCTTTTCGATCCTCGGTTGGAAGTTCTCGCGATCACACCCACCGCTGGGACGGTTACCGCCGAGCAGGCTACGGTGAACGTTCACGCCATCGTCGCCCAACTCGACCCGCCACGCTACCCGCGAATTGGCAAAGCGACTCCACCGGATAACGGAGCTGTGTGCGACGATACCTACCTGCACGGCCGCGACGGATTGGGAGACTGCGATTTCGAGAATTCGGGTCGCCAGCACCAGACGCCGTCTGAGAAAGTCATTGGCGAACTGGTGCATCAATACCCCGACGAAATTACCTTGCTGTGCCTGGGTCCGCTGACGAATCTGGCCCGATTGTGTCGTCGCGATCCTGGTGCAATTCCGCTCTTGAATAACGTCGTCATCAGCGGCGGATCGATGTCCGCGCCCGGCAATGCATCGCCGATCGCCGAACGGAACATGTTTTTCGATCCGGAAAGCGCCAGTGAGGTCTTTGCGTCGGCGACAACCAAAAGCCTGGTACCGCTCGATGTCACTGAACAGGTTCTGTTCGGCGTCGAATTGCTCGAAAAGTTGCCATCAAAGTTTTCGCGCGCCGGCTCGCTGCTTCACAAAGTATTGCCCTACGCGTTTCGGACCGCCCACCAGAAACTCGGTCGTGAATTGATACCTTTGTATGACCCCACGGTATTGTTGGCGGTCGTCGAGCCCGAATTGTTTGGCTGGGAAAGCATGGCGGGCAAGGTCGAAACTCACGGGGAGTTGACGCGCGGAGCCACCGTGTTCGACCAGAGATTGAGGCGCGAGTGGCCGATGAACATGGAAGTCGCGACGAGCGTTGACGCAAACGAAGCGATCGCGGCGATCGTTCGCGGGCTGCGTTACGCGGGCCAAAAGAGCTAGGCGTCGGCCGTGCGGCCACTCGACGGGGCGGCCACTCGGCCGGGCGGCCACTCGGCGGGGCGGCCACTCGGCGGGGCGGCGCCTGTAGCGGTCGCGCAGGTGTTTCATCGCCCTCGGCGCACTTACTCGTACATCACAGATGGAACTTCGGACTGCATCAATCCTTCGGCGGCATAATCCGGAAGTGCTTGATTGAGTTCCATCATTTCGTGTGTTCGCGGCCCGTAGGAATCGGGCATCACGTGCGTGACCAATGCGACGATCAATTCGTTCCGCCGGGTATCGCTGGTGCGTCGTTTGAACAGATTCCCGAAGACGGGAATCTTGCTGATATAGGGGACCAGCGCACGGGATTCGATGTTCTCTTCGCGAATCAACCCGCCGATGATCACGCCCCCGCCGTCGCGCATCATGATCGTCGTAGCGACTTCGGTCGTTTCCTCTTCGGGGAATCCGTTTTGCGTGATCTTTCCGCCCGAAACCTTCGGCAACACATTCATCAACACGTTGCCGTCGGCGGTGATTACCGGTCGAACCGTCAAGACGATGCCGACCTCAAGGAATTCAACGCTTTGCACGGTTGTCGTCTGCGTCGTCGTGGCAACCGAGTAGGGGAGCCGTTGCCCGATCTGGATCTTGGCCTCCTGGTGATTGACCACGGATAACTTGGGCGACGCGAGCGTGCGTGAATTGGTGTTGCGTCGAATCAACTCGATGAAGCTTTGCATGTCGCGCCCATCGACTTGCAACGTCAGTGTCGCATCCTGTGAATTCGTGTCGGTGAACCCGCTGCCCTCGAGAGTGACCCTCGTGCCATCGACCCGTGCGAGTCCGCGCCAATCAACTCCGTGGCGTTCCTCTTCGTCCAAGGCGACCTGTAGGACGTGGGCTTCAACGAGTACTTGGCGCGGCGGAATATCGATTTGAGCGATGTATTGTGCGATCCGCGCGTGGGCCGCGGAGGTGTCCTCGATGACGAGGACTTCGCGAGTCTTTAACTGATCGGCCGAGTCGGCTTCGCTGATGTAAGCGTTGCCGACCGGCGAGAGCAGGCCGTTGGCGACCGATTCAATTTGGGCCGCCGCGACGTAATTTAGAGGGTAGACCTGGAGCCTGCGTCCCTGAACACGGGGGTCCAAACCCAGGGCCGACGCGGTGGTCACATAGAGCAAGTTGTCGACCCGGTGCCAGGCGAAGCCGGCGACACCCAGGATCGCATCGAGCACTTCCTCGAGACGCGCACCCCGAATGCTGACCGTAACCGGGCCTTGCACTTTGGGACCGAGCACCAGGTTCAATCCGTGGTGATCGGCAATCATTCGCAGAACGTCCTTGAGCTCAGCACCCGTCGCCACCAAGGTTACCAGTCCATCGGTGCCGGCGAGATCGACATCTTCGGCCGGAGGTTCAACGGCGAGCGGTACCAACTGAGTCTCTGCGGAAACCTGTTGAATGGCGCCAGGCGTATAGGGCAGCCTCGTACCTGAGGGTTTCCGTAGTTTGGGTGCGGGTCGAGTCACGCTCGTTTCACGTCGATTCGAGGCCGAGTGCGCTTGCTTCGCGGCGGGGAGTGGCGCCAAGTTGAACTCAACTCCGCTTTTGGCCGTTCTCAGTTTCACGTCGCGAGCTTCAGTCGAACGCAAATCTTCCAAGGACACTTCGCTGCCGTCGACGCTGTCGGTAACCCGTTGCGATGGTTGCTGGGCACTGCAAAGCGCGCAGCAGGAGGCGCAGAGCATCAGGGCTCCGCAGACCACTGCGTTTTTCACTCTTCGCATTCTCAGCATTCTCCCGTCGATATGCCTGACAAACCCGCATAATCGGAAAAGTCAACACAATCGTTATCGGCAGAACGCCGCTGCTTAGAGACTCGAATCAGAGAGGAATTGCCTGAAAAATCTCACCCGCGGGGGAACGAAAGAGATTCTGGGCAATCGAGCTCATTCTCCGTAACGATCTTTCAAGCAGCGGCGGTGGGTCCGAGCGATCTCGGCCCGGCTGGCCTGATTGGATAACCGCGCACAATCTTCGATCTTTTCGATCAGCTCCCCATAGACCGGGATCGATTGGGCACCAACGTCCCATGCTGCGTTCGTGAAACATCGGTGTGCCTCGGCCGGATCGTCCGATTCAAGATGCCTCGAAGCTTTGGCTCTCCAATATTGAGTGATTTCAATGCGACGCTGTTTCGGGTCGGGGTCACAAAGCATTTTCAAGTAGGCCGACTCGGCTATCTCTTCCGGGCTCAGGTACGACAGGCGGGCGACGCCGAATTTGGCGGACTCCGGGGAGGTCCAATAGGTTTGCAGGCGAATCGATTGATCCGTGAAGACGGAGCACTGCGCGGCGCGGCGATAACTCGTCTTCGCGGTCTCGAGATCTCCCTCGCGCTCGGCAGCATATCCGAGTATGTCCCACGGCCAGGCAAGTTCCGGTGCCAATTCTGCGACACGCTGCGAATGTTGTTTTGCGGCTCGCCAATCCTGCAACTCCTCCAATGGCAGGGGACATTCATTGGCGAGCCGTTGACGTTCACGCTGGGGAATTCGCAATAGGTCGAATGACCATTCCGCCAATTGATTGCGGTGAAGACCCGTATCGCGGGTCAATGCGGGCACGATCATTTCGCTGACGGAGTGCATCAGGTTTTCGAGCACCAATTCGCATCCAACGGCGACTTCCGCGACGTGATTGTCGAGAAGCGTTTGAGCAATTTGATGCGGCTCGGCTGGGGATTGGATGAATTTTCCGATCGCGTCGGGAACGTGCTCGAGCCCCCAGCGGAGCATCGGATCTTCTAACAAACGCGGCTCCGGTCGCGGGTCCTCTGCTGGCTCGGCGTGGCGACGTGTCTTGCCGGGCAAGCGATCCACTAGCGCGTCGAACACAATTGCTTCGGCCAGACTGTTTCCCCAAGGAATCCAATCACCGCCACCGTGGTACCAATGCACGATCTGCGAAGCCCGGTCATCGCCGTCGACGCGTACGCACAGCCAATCACCACCGGTGTTCCCGAGGATGGGAAGCAGGTCGCAGCTCATCAGGCCCGGCCAGATCATTTCGGGTGATTGCTGGAGCAGGCAGGCGGGATCGACCGCTTCGCGAAATTCGCCGTGACCAGGCTGCATCCAGATTTCGCTGTCGAACCAGTCGGCGAGCGACGGCGAAAGCGCACACTGATATCGATCCGCGATCCGTGCGGACCATGAATTCTGCGTGAGTGGCGGCAATTTGGAAGAATCGGACAACGGAATTGCGTCGCTATCGAAGAAACGTGTGTGTCAACGGTCTCAATCGCGTCCGTTTCAGATTACCCACTCGACAAGGCTAGCGATTGGCAAATGGCAGCGGCAAGGGAGAAAAGATCGATGTGGGAGCATGAAATCGTGTTAAAGGTCAATCGTGGCGGGACACCGTGAAGAGTCGCCGTAGGAACTCGGGCCGGGTGACCTGTTGTTCCTTCATGTATTCAACCAACAGCCCGAGCGACTTGCCGGTCTCGATCTCCGCCAGCGCGTCTTCGGCCACCAACTGGTAGGGCCGCCATCGACGGTTTCGGGAGACCTCGCGAGCCTGTGACAGCAGAACGATTGCTTTTTCTGTCTCGGGGTCGTGCTCGAAAGAGCATGGCAAAAGCCCCTCGTACAGGTTCGCCAGGACGCCGGCGAAGTCGCAAGATTCCTGGCGAAGTTGGCGCGTGATTGCCTGGGTCCTGGAAATCCAGTCCTCTGAGCCCTCGGTGGTGACATGATGGAGTGCGACCAAGGCGCCGAGCATTCGGGCGGTGACGCGGATGATTTGCAGTCGCGAAAGCGGCGCCCGGCTCAAGCTGTGGTTTAATGTTTGGTAACAGCTCCACGCCTCGGCAAAGCGACCCTCGTAAATCAGGCACTGGAGTTCCGCGACCCAGTGGAACAAGTCGATGATCTGGCTCGGCTTCGCTTCAAAGTTGGTTTTCGGATTGTCCTTGCGGACTCGACGCCACGCATCGACCAAATCGCGTGAAAGCCAAACACCGTTACCACAACCTTCGGTTGCCAACAGTTGTTGAAACAGATCGTTGCGGTGGAGCGCATCGTCGAACATCGCATCGCCGATGCGGCGCATGGTCTGCCACTGTCCAAGATGCCAGTTTGCCCAAAGGTCAAGCCATTGAGTGTGCGCTAATTCGAACCTGTTCGAGTCGTTAACTGCGCGATACAGATCGACGCTCCGCTGGACCGGCGTGGAAACCTCGTCCCAACGACATGCCAGGGCATGCGAAAACGCCATCCCAGACCACAGTTCGGCGGATGCGCGGGGACAATCAAGACGTTCGACAAGCGGAACCAGTCTTGCCAAAGAGGACTCACCGGCCAACCGCCGATGCCCCGCGTCATAACAATTGAACACGGCTTCACCCACCGCGGCTTTCACCTTCTCGGTAGCAGTGCCATGTGAAATGGCGATCAGGGAACCGCTCAGGGCTAATCTCTCGGCATATTCGCCGTCAAAAATGGACATCGGACGGACCAGTGACAGGCACAATCGCAGGCGCTGTTGATGACGATCTTCTTCGATGTCGCCTTTACGGTTTTGATCGACGTCGCTGGTCGTTGCTGACGCAATCGCCGAAAGCAGAACGTCTTTGCCCAACGCGGCACGCCGCAATCCCTGGCTCAGGATGGAAAGTCGGCTCCGCCAAGGGTTCGATGGTTTTGGGAATCCGTAGGTTTCGGCCAACTCACACAATTGGTCGCGAACCTGGCCAAGGCGCCCGCTGCGAATCAGGAGTGTCGTTGCCAGCGCCTGGTATTTGGCACGTTGCCCAACGTCAACCAACCTGGAAATGTTCTGGAAGTACTCGGCCGCCTGGACATTCAGATCGGCCTCGGCGTAACAACGCGCAGCATTGCGCATCTGTGTCAGTTTTTCCGCCCCGTCGAGATACTGGACCACCTTGCCGTACCACCGACCCGCTTCCGACTTTGCCATCAGCCGCTCGGCATCCTCAGCGGCGAGTATGGCATGCGACACGGCGCGAAAGGGCTCACCGGCCGAGAAAAAATGGCCGGCGATACGGGCTGCGAGACTTTCCGGGCTGTTCTGGCGAACCAGCAAGGAGGCCCAAGCGTGATGGGCTTTCCGAATTGCTTCCTCGTCGAGCGTCCCGATCAATTCGTCGGCCACGCGGTCATGGACGATTGCAATGCATTCGCCACCGGTTGCTTCGTCGCTGATCAAGCGCTGGCGGGCCAATTCTGAGACTGGAACATCCACGGCATCCTCGAGCGAGGTTAATTCACCGAGCTGTTCGATCGACACCAGGCCGCCTGCGGTGACCACGTAGGCCAGCACCGACTTGGCATCGTCACTGAGCCGCTCGGCTCGTTTGAGCCACAGACGATCGAAGCTGTCGATGGAAGCACCTGCGGACGAATCACCACTGGCCAACAGCCCGCCAGGCCGAAATTCGTCCGCTAGTTCCCGAAGCCGAAACGGGATTCCATCGGTCGTTTCTGCGAGACTCCGGAGCATCACGTCATCGACCGGGCGCGACCATCGCACCGCGGCGTGCCGCAGCACATCGATCGATTCGTCGAGCGAAAGGGGCTCGAGATGAACGGTCCAGGTTGGTGGCACTCGCTGGGCATCTTCCCCGTCGCGCGAAACGGTAATGATTCCCAGGCCTTCCTTGCCGGCCGCCGTTTGCAGCCGGTCCAGGACAGTCAGGCTGTCGCGATCGGACCATTGCGTATCGTCGATAATCAGGAACAGCGGTCCCACAAGCCTGAGTTGGTGGCTCATCCGCGCGGCGGCTTCCAAGGCGTCGAGTCGCTGCGTCATTTTCCCGGCGGGTTGCAGCGTCATCGAACTCGACAAGATGTTTGACAGCACGGGAAAGATTCTCTCGAGGTCTCCCTTGCTGATCACATCGAGCTCAAGGCGTTCTCGATCGCCTCGCATGTAACGGTTCGAGATCGCGTCACAAATCTGATCAAAGGCCTGAAGCGGCTGGTCCTCACGTGATCGGCACCGAGCTTGAAAGACCTGGCCCCATTTTTTTGCCTCGATGTATTCGACGATGTTTTCCACCAATCGGGACTTTCCGATCCCCGAGGCGCCGGTCAAATGCAGGCGGCCGACCTCGCCGTCAAAGATTCCGTCGACCCACGAAGTGATCTCCTTTAATTCACGATGACGGCCGACCAGCGGGCTGCCGTGAGGAAGAAACACTGACTGTGCAGCTGGTAACCCGGTTCGAGCGAGTTCCATCGCGGTCGGCCGTTCGGATGGATCACGCTGCAGCATCTCACGGCAAACGCCGCGGATGATGCGTGGCACCGATTCGGTCACACTGTCGATGGCGTCATCGATCCGCTCGGCGTCGACCTGGCGGTCGGTGCGCGAACGCTTGAGCATTGATTGCGGATCATCCACGGATCCCTGCAACGATCCGAGTGCTTCGAGGATGACCAATCCGAGGCTGAAAATGTCCCCGGCCGGCAGGTATCGTTGGCTCCAAATGGCTTCCGGGGCGAAGTAGCGCGGGGTGCCGAGCAAGAAGCCGCTGGCGCCGTACCACGCGTGATTCAACTCGTAAGCGTCAACCAGCCCATAGTCAATCACCCGGCCTTTGCCCTCGCGATCGACCATCAGATTTTCTGGTTTGATGTCACGATGGATGTAACCGTGACTGTGCATTACCGCCAACCCGGTGGCAAAATCCCTCATCACCTGCAATAGCTTCCGGAACGCCAGCTCGGGGTCAATCTTCTTGTACTCCATCACGGCGCCGTGGAAGGTCCGACCTTTGACCTCTTCCATCGACAACGCTGTGTGCGAAGCGACTTTGTAAATGCGGTCCACTCTGAGAAGATTAGGATGCTCAATCGACATCATGCGGCGGAAACCGAGCTTGTTCCGGAGCAGGTCGTCGGCCAATCCGTGCTTGAGAATCTTCAGAGCGCAGTGGCGTTTTGCTCTTGTATCCCAGACCCGATAGACGAACCCACTGCTGCCGCTACCGAGCAGTTTTTCGAGCACGAAGTCGTTCAGCTGCTCGCCGACTCGCCACGGGGGCGGTTCGTGACGCGACGATTCACTGATCGTTTCTTTTTCGCCCTGCCAACGGGAATTGGTATCCTCGTCATCCGGCAAAATGTCGTCGTCATTCATGAACGATTTGCCCTCACAAAACGCATCGTAACCCGACACATCCCGTCAGCGGCGTCATGTTTTTTAATGGATAAGTGGACGGCAATGGATTGATTCGGCAACTGAAACGCGGCGCGATATCACCCCACTGCCAATCAGGCCCGAGATTATAAGTTGTCGCAAAGAATAAGTCGGCGAAATACCGACAAATATCCATGACTGCGAGACTCGACACCTGTATCGCCGAAGAACGGCCATTGACCGCACATAGCGGTTACAGATCGATCCATTGTCCGCTGGCCGCATCGCTGCGACAGCAGGCATCAAGGATGACCTGTGTTTTGAACGCGAGGTCCGGGTAGAGGGGGTCGAGTTGTCCGTCGAGTGAAAGCTGCGAAAGACGTCGAACCATGTTCACCTCGGCGGCATTCGGTTCGCCGGAGGGGTACTCCGCAACTGCATTGCGCTGGTCGTGCCGACGAAAGTTCCAGCGGCAGTTGTCGATCTCAAGGACATGATGGTGATGGGTCCAACTCGCTTCGGCTTCGTAAAAGGGCAACACGAAATCGTTGACCGTCAGATACCCGTCGTCACCCGAAAAAACAGCCGTCTGCTGATTGCTGGTAAGAAACGAACAGTAAATGCCGGCCGAGATACCGTCGGCAAACTGTAGTTCCGCCGAGAATTCGCCCGGCACCTCTCCGTCGGAATCCGATCCGCTGAGTGGCGTGAGAGTCCGCGCCGAAACTCGCGTCGGCATCTTCAATCCGGTGCCCCAAAGCGTCATGCGTAAACAGTACCAACCAAGGTCGCCGAGACATCCATGCGGCTCGAGCGTTGCATCGGTGCGAATATTGGACTGTTGGAAACTCGCGTCGCCACTAAAAGAAAAGTGAGTGCTGATCCGACGTAGCTTGCCCAGCACACTGCCCTGCTGAAGAACGTCTCGAATCTCAGCCAACCGCTTGCTGTGATCGAACATCACGCCATCCATGAATTGGACACGCGCGGAGCGGCACGCCTCAATCATTTCTTCGAGGTCACTTTGATTGATGGCGGCGGGCTTTTCACACAGGACATGTTTGCCCGCCCGTGCTGCTGCCAGCACCCATTGCTTGCGAATCCCGGTCGGCAATGGAATGTAAACGGCATCGACGTCGTCGCGATCGAGAAGTTCCTGGTACGAACCAACCGCCGCAACACTTGCTGGCTGCGGTACCTCGGCGGCGCACTGGTCGATGAAGGTCTGAGCCTTCGCAATCGACCTGCTGGCGACCGCCGATACGCGGGCGTTCCCGCTGAGACGAATTCCCTTCCAGTTCTTACGGGCGATCCCTGCAGTACTGAGGAATCCCCAACGACAAACTGTTGCGCTCATGGATCTCGCTCAAAACAACGACGCGGGCCGTTGGACTACTTTCCAACCTGTTTCGAGCAGAGAGAATAGCAGTTTTGAAGCCGAGTTGGACGGGGTCTGCGGCCGGTGGAAATGGCCAACAGCGTGTTACCGGTGCGCGAAAGGCGCCGGCGGGGCTACGATCACTGCGTCAGGGCGCCATCGAACATGCTCGCCGTCCAGATGAGATTGCCGAGTCGCAACTCGACCGTTGGCGGCTTGATCGCGACCACTTCAATCCCGTTTAGCTCATCGCCCACTTTCAATGATTGGGTTGAATCCTTGGCCTCCAGCAAGACTCGTAATTCGTCGACTTCCGCGAATCCCATGACCCGGACTTGAGCCACCGAGGTGGTCGGAACCGGTGCCCGTTGGTTGTCGGTAATCTCAGACGGAAAGACGAAAGGATCGACTCGGTTCGGATGAGCCGGCTTGAATTCGCTCTTCGAGGGTGCCGCAATGACCGAGGGTGGCGGCTGGAGAGTGCGGGCATGGTCTTGCGCAGTTCTCACCGCTTCGGTCAAGGTGGCCAGCGTTTCGGGCTGGACGCCGCAACCGGGAACTACCCAGGTGGCCGCAGCAGCAAAAAGGAAAACGAAGAAATGTCTAGTGCTCATCCGACTCTGTAAGGTTGGGCTGCGTGCCGGGGGGCCTGGTCAGCGGCCGGGATACGTTCGCAGCGACATGGATCCATGGAAAATGTAGGTTTCGATTCCCGCCGGAGCGGCCG
Source organism: Rhodopirellula sp. (assembly GCA_024644085.1). Taxonomy (GTDB): domain Bacteria; phylum Planctomycetota; class Planctomycetia; order Pirellulales; family Pirellulaceae; genus Rubripirellula. The sequence continues at coordinate 4,437 of JAHELS010000006.1, read as the reverse complement.
ATTCGCGGCGAATTGCGGTTCGCGTGGGCAGATCCTAACGATGGTGCGGTTTGAGTGGCCAATTCGCGGGTGGTTTTTCTCCCGCTCGGCCGGGCAATGATTATCATCGATGCCTCGTCGCGATCTCTCCCGGCGTTCGCCCCCGGTTCAGAGCGATTCGCTTTCGCCCCGGTGGCATCTTCTTCATCCATGAATTGTCCCGCAATAGAATCGTTTGTATGAACATTTGCTGTATCGGTGCTGGCTACGTGGGGGGACCCACGATGGCCATGATTGCCAAACAATGCCCCGAAATCCCGGTCCACGTGGTTGATCTGAATCAACCTCGGATCGATGCCTGGAACTCAGACCAGTTGCCCATTTACGAGCCCGGTTTGGACGCCGTCGTACGAGAGGCCCGCGGCAGGAATCTGACTTTTTCGACCCAGGTCGATCGAGCGATCGACGAGTCGGACATGATCTTCATTTCCGTCAATACGCCCACCAAGACTTTTGGAATCGGCGCGGGCCGTGCCGCGAATCTCGAATTCATCGAGAAATGCGCCCGCCAGATCGCTCGCAACGCAAAGGGTCACAAGATTGTCGTCGAGAAGTCAACTCTGCCCGTCCGTACGGCCGAGGCGGTCAAACGGATCCTCGGTAGCGAAGGCTACGGAGCCACGTTCGATGTGTTGAGCAATCCTGAGTTCCTGGCCGAGGGAACCGCGATCAGCGACTTGCTCGACCCGGACCGAGTGTTGATTGGCGGCGAGTCAAACGAGGCGATCGAGACGCTGTGCGATGTCTACGCCCGCTGGATTCCACGTGAGAGAATCCTGACGACGAATCTATGGAGCAGCGAATTATCCAAGCTGACTGCCAATGCGTTCCTGGCCCAGCGAGTTTCGTCGATCAATGCCATTTCGGCGCTTTGTGAAGCAACCGGTGCGGATGTTGACGAGGTCAGCCGTGCGATCGGCACCGATTCCCGCATCGGGCCGAAGTTCTTGAAGGCATCGGTCGGGTTCGGCGGAAGTTGTTTTCAGAAAGACATTCTCAATCTCGTCTATCTCTGCGAGCATTTCGGATTGCGGGATGTTGCCGCGTACTGGGAACAAGTCGTCAGCATGAACGACTACCAGAAGCGGAGGTTCTCCGAACGCATCGTCAAAACCATGTTCAACACGGTCTCGGACAAAAAGATCGGGATCCTGGGATTCGCATTCAAGAAAGACACGAATGACACGCGCGAATCGGCAGCGATTTATGTTTGCCGTGACCTGTTGCGCGAGCGGGCTCGGTTGGCGATTTACGATCCGCGCGTTGGCGAGCAACAGATTCGCGCCGATTTGGCCGCTGCGTGCACTGAACTCAATGGCCAATTGACGGATCATGAACGAGAATTGATCCAGACAAATGTGACCGTCGTCAACGACAGTTATGAAGCGGCCGACGGTGCCCATGCCGTTGCAGTGATGACCGAGTGGGATGAATTTCGCGAACTCGACTATGCAAAGATCTATCAATCGATGCACCGTCCCGCGTTCGTATTCGACGGTCGCAACCTTTTGGACCACGAGGCCCTGTCGGAACTCGGTTTCGAGATTAACGCCATTGGTAAGTGTCCCGAGCGGCGGTCTCGCAACTGACTTGACACTCCCTTTGATCGGTGGTCGGATGTGATTCCCGCACTGGCGATTGTTGCGATGCCGATCCTGACTATCGAATCGACGTGTGACGAGACTGCTGCGGCGGTGATCGCCGATGACGGCAGCGTGTTGGGGCATTGCGTGGCGACACAGGAAGCCCTGCACGAGCAATTCCGTGGCGTGGTCCCGGAGGTCGCCGCCCGCGCGCACGTCGAGCGGATTTTGCCGGTAATCGACAACGCGATCCGCGAATCCGGGGTTTCGCGCGACGCTCTCACGCACGTTGCGGTCGCCGATCGGCCGGGGCTGGCCGGATCGTTGCTGGTTGGATTGACGGCCGCAAAAACTCTTGCCCTGGCTTGGCGAATCCCTCTCGTCGCCGTCAACCACCTGCACGCTCATCTTTACGCCTGCGAGATGTCGAGCGTGAACTCGGTCTATCCGTGCATTGGGCTGGTGGTCAGCGGGGGGCACACGAGTCTGTATGACTGCCAGGGTCCGCTCGACCTGGAGTATCTGGGGGGAACGATCGACGACGCGGCGGGTGAAGCGTTCGATAAAGTTGCCGCCATGCTGCAGCTTGGATTTCCCGGTGGCCCGGCGGTTTCGAAGCTGGCGGCCAAAGGGGATCCAGAGTCGCATCGTTTTCCCCGCTCGATGATCCGCGAAGACAATTTCGATTTCAGTTTCAGCGGACTGAAAACCGCGGTCCGCTATGCAATCGTCGGACCCGGCCAACAGGATTTCTCGAAGGTCGTCCTGTCCGATCAAGCGAAAGCGGATTTATGTGCCTCGTTCGAGGCGGCCGTGGTGGATGTGCTGGTCGCGAAATGCGAAAAGGCAATTCGGCAATTCAGTCGACGGCAGTTAATCGTCGGCGGAGGTGTGGCCGCCAATGGATCCTTGCGGAAACGATTGCAGCAGAGTGCGCTCGAAGGTCAATTCGAACTGACGATAGCACCGATGAATCTGTGCACCGATAATGCCGTGATGGGCGCCATCGCGCTCGAGAAAATCAAGCGTGGCGAGTTTTCTTCCCTTGATCTCGACGTCACGCCGGGACTGCAGCGTGGCTTCTGAGTCGCCCGCTGGCGCTGAAAAGGTGTAAACTGACGTCTGCGTGAACGCGGCAAAAGGGATGGGGCGAACTCGGACCGGAATTCGGCTTCGCTTTCCCTCCGCAAACCTCCGGATGCAATATCTTGGCCAATCTGATTCTCGTACCGACTCTGCGCGAGATGGACTCGTTGCGGCGATTGCGGGAAAGCGAGGCCGCCGCGGATTGTGCGTTTCAGATAGGTGGATTCGGGCCAATCGCTGCTGCTGCCCGCGCCAGCGCGTTAATCGCCCGCTACAAACCAGAGCGCGTGATGTTGATCGGGATTGCGGGCAGCTTTGATATCGATGCTCACCCGCTGGGCACGGCGTGTCGTTTCGATCGCGTCGCATGTGTCGGTGTGGGGGTGGGCACAGGTGCGAACCATCGTGATGCCCACGAATTGGGTTGGCATCAATTCAGTGGTGGTGACGCCCAGCCGGAGATCGGTGACGTCATCTCGCTCGATTCGACCTATGTTGACGGCGTTCCCCTGGCCGGCCTTCTGCTGACGTGCTGCAGCGCCTCGGGAGACGCTGATGACGCGAATGCGCGGCGGCGAATGTTTCCCGACGCTGTGGGCGAAGACATGGAGGGGTTTGCTGTCGCGATGTCGTGTGCCTTGGCTCGCGTTCCACTTCAAATCGTCCGTGGAATCTCTAACCGTGTCGGAGATCGCAATTCCGAGCAATGGTTGGTCGACGAAGCGCTTGATGCGGCCGCTGAAATGGCGATCCGCTTGATGCCGCGAAACTGGATGCCGTCCCAATCGTGAGATCGACGGATTCGCATTGCGTACGCTTGGGCATTTCAACCTGTCCCAACGACACATTCACATTTCATGGGCTCATCAACCGCTGCGTTGATTGGCGAGGGATCGATTTTCAAATCGAGCTGCTTGATATCCAGGAATTGAACGAGAAGCTGTTTCGCGGCGAGTTGGACGTTGCGAAGACCAGCTTTCACGCGGCCCTATTACTCGCCGAGCAAACGATCGTGCTGCCCAGCGGGTCCGCTCTCGGTTTTGGCGTCGGCCCCTTGTTGTTGGCGGCCGACGCCAACGCCCATCCGAGTCACCCCCGCCAACTGACCCTCTGTCCCGGCCGGCACACGACTGCCGCATTGCTGTTCGCGCTTTTTTACGCCAACACGACAAGCGTTGCGCATTGTCTTTTCTCCGACATCATGCCACGGCTCAAGCAAGCACGGGCGGATTTTGGGGTTTGCATCCACGAGGGCCGTTTCACGTGGCAAGACGAAGGGTTGAGCCTCGTGGAGGACCTGGGCTCACGCTGGGAACGGGAGACGGGGTGCCCATTGCCATTGGGAGGCCTTGTCGCGAGCCGAAATCTACCGCCCGAAACAATCGATTCGGTTCAGCAGACGATCGCTGAATCCCTGGATTTCGCTCTGGCCGATCGCTCTGCACCCCTAGAAACGATGCGGACTTACGCCCAGGAGTTTGACGACGACATTCTGATGCAGCACGTCGACTTGTACGTCAACCAGTGGACTCGCCAACTCGGCAAAGAGGGACGGGAGGCCTTGGAGCGACTGTCCGAGATGGCGAGATCGATCGGGCTGGTCGACCAATCAGCCCGCAGCATCGAGATCTGGGGTGCGTCGGCGGGGCAATAAAAAACCCCGCAGTAGACTGCGGGGCTGGGTCATTTCAGACGGGTCGATGGGGAGCGGTTATTCGCGTGGGCGGAT
>JAHELS010000309.1 GCA_024644085.1 Rhodopirellula sp. | reverse complement strand
GTCGTAAATGATCAAATCGTCCACGGCCGCGTCGGCGCGCGTCCGATACTCCTCGCTCTCCAGATACGAAGGCGAAACGAATTCGGCAATGCAAATCTTGCTTGCCTTTTCCGTGCTCAAGCCGAGCCGCAGGGGTGTGTTTCCTTCGGTCACGACAAGCACGGAAACCGTCCGCATCGGTGTCAGGCCTGCGAAGGCGACGTTGTCCAGGGCGAGGTCATCGTCGATGTCCAACTTGATTTGCAGCGTCACCGCCTCTTCGGTTTCGAGCGTAAACGACAAACCGGTCTGGTCGCCGGGATCCAGCGAGACGGTATCTGCGTCAAGAAACTCGCCATTGAGTGCAAGGGTCGCAGTGGCCTCAGCGGGCCGATTTCCCAAATTCACGACGGTGGCAAAGGCCTGCACCTGGGTCGGTTGTTCAACGTTGCGTTCCGCCGAAAACGCAGTGATAGCGAGATTGTTGACTTCGGCCGTGCCAATCGCGATGAATTGAGGAATCAAGTTACCCAGGCTGAACTCCGTCACGCTCTGGAAACCGCCATCGCTGAAAATCAACAGATCGGCAGGTCTCGCATCAGCGACCTGGACATCGTTGATGTCACCCACTTCGCTCGATCGTCTCGGATTAGCGAGCCCATCGGCAGCCTTCAGGGCACCGAGAATGTCGGTCGGTCGATTCGTGACATCGACGCTGTCGAGGGCTTCTCGCAACCTCCGGCGATCGGATGTGAACGACTGGACCGTTTCAGGTCGGTCGCTGAAAGTCACCAACATCGCCGAATCGCTGTCGCTCATCGTTTCAATTCGTTCGCGGATCAGACGCTTCGCTTTATCGAATCGCGTTTCGTCCTCGCCGGCGTCGGTCGCCTGCATGCTGGCTGAGGTATCGAGCAGAAATACTGTGCGTCCCTGTCCGGTAGTTTCGCCTCTCAACCCGGGGCGGAACAAAGCGATCGCCGCGAGCAGCACGGCAAGCAGCTGAAGAAACAACAATAGACTCCGCCGCAATCGTTGCAACAGACTGTTGACATGCAGGTCCTCGATCGTCCGCGTCCACAAATAGGTGCTCGGAACCTCGACCGGCTCACGCCTGAGTTTCAAAAAGTAAAGCAGAATTATGCCGACCGGTACGATCGCAAAGATCGCCCACTGCAACGGTGTCAGCATCGGGATCCAGCTCATCGCACCACTCCACGTTCCCGCAGGTATTTCGTGACGATGGTTTCGACGGGAGTTTCCGTGCGTACCGGGATGTACGCGATCGAGCGTCTTGAACAAAACGCCTTCACCGACCCGATGAATGACCTGACAGTCTCGTGGTACTTTTCCAATGCGTAAGCATTGATGGTGATCTCGGCTGTGTCACCGTCCTCGACATCGATGAGCCGGCGATCGCCGCGAAGGGGTGGATCAATTTCCTCGGGCGAGAGAATGTGCATCACGAATACGTCCATACGGCGTCCGATCAGCATCCTCAGCGCCGACTCGTAACCCCGTTTGTCCATCAGATCCGACAGCAGCACAACAACGCCGGAACCTGAGTTGCGAATCGAAAAGTCCTTCACACCGTCGAACAGTGATACGTTCTGGCCGCTCTCGAGGGACTCGAGGTAGTTGAGCATTTTCCACAGGCTGGCCCGGCCCCTCAAAACAGGCGCCCGGCGACCTTCCGAACCAAGGGCCTGGACGCTGACACGATCCGCGCGGCACATCCCGACGTAGCCCAGCGCGGCCGCCAATTGTTTGGCCACATGCAACTTCGTCGGGTCGCCGAAATTCATCGATTCGCTGGCGTCAATCAACGCGTAGAAGTGAAGGTCCTCCTCCTCCTGGAACAGCTTCAAAAACAGCTGGTCCAATCGCGCATAGAGATTCCAGTCGATCAGACGCAAATCATCGCCGGGTACGTAATTGCGAAAATCATGGAATTCCACGCTCTGCCCCTTCCGTTTACTCTTCCGCTCGCCCTTCATTCGACCGCGGAAGACTTTGCGGGAAACCAATTCCATTCGCTCGAGTCGGGCGAGCAAATCGGGGCTAAGCAGGGGGACGGACTGGGTGGAGCTGTTCATCGCCACAGTGTATCACGCCGGTCCCGTTGCGCGGGCCTATGCGGTACGCTCAATCAACAGCACCGAGGTGTCGTCCGCGCGCCCCTGGCCGCGGGTGTACTGCATCGAGTCCGAGAAAAGCTTTTCCAGTGCGTCGTCGAGCGGAAGCATCGACGAAGATTGCAGGCTCGAGATGATCCCTTCAATGCCAAATTGATCATGGCCCGCGTCCGATACCGGGAACGCCTCTTCGAGACCGTCGGTGTAAACCAGCAGTCTCGAATTCACAGGCACCTCAAAGTCAAAGCATTCGTACTTCCAATCCCCCTCGATCGCCAAAGGCAATCCCGCCTCGTCCTCGTAACCCAGCGGTTTCACCTCGTTGGTGCCGAGATCCAGTAGAAGTGGCATCGGCGATCCAGCCGACGTCCATTGCAAGCGGTTGGTTTTCAAATCAAGCATCGAATACAGCAGCGTGATGAAGCCACCTTCGTCCTGGACAATGTCGTTGGCGCACATCCGCCGATTGACTTCGGTCACGAATTCCGCGGTGGTGGAAAACTTGGATGAATCGATCATCCGAATCATGCTGTGCATCGTCATGATCGACATGCACGCTTTGACACCATGTCCCGACGCATCGCCGACCAGCAACACCAACTTGCCATCACTCAATTCGAAAACGTCGTAGTAGTCGCCACCGGCCATGGCGACCGGCACAATGCCCGATACGTGGATCTCAGAGGATTCGTAACGCGCCGCCAGGTTGTATCCCTTCGGCCGGATCAAGTCGCGAGGAATCACCGACTCCTGCAACCGTCGCACCGAGTCGACTTCTTGACGCAGGCGTTCGGAAATCAGCGCCTCCTGCTGCGCCTGGACCGCCGTCTGCGCCGCATCGATCATCGACGTCAAAAGCAACAAGAAGCTGCCGTCCGAGTCGCGCATCAAATGCGAATGCAAGCCGTGCGAGACAAATTGGGCAAGTTCTGTGATCTCGTCCTGATGCCAAACGCCGATCACGGGCACATGCCCGTTCCCATCGTGTTGATCGATGCGATCGTACAATTCGAGCGAAGTCTCCCGGCTTGGGAAACTTAACGCTTGGACCAGCACGTCCCAGTCATCCTCGGCCGCGGCCCGTTCGTACTCCGCTGCATCGGTGACGACCTCGGCCTGGTTGCCGTCGACATTTAGAAGCAGGTCGATCGTTTCCGCGTCCGCGGGGTCATCCCAGCCGACGAGCACACGCATCGAAACTACCTGAGGGATGGGGCGACATGATTTCGGAGGGGTACCGGGCGGGAGCGAGACTGCGATTGGAAACTGGTCCACCATGTAGGAGAGACCTGCAGCCTGCAATTGTTCGTCGAATCCGAATTTTTAACGGTATCTTATCTCGCCACAAGCTGCGCCCCCAAAATGATGTGGCCAGGCGTTCATTTCTCGAAATCTCAATGGGAAGACTCAAATCCCGTCAATTCCTGACGTGCACGGGCGAATTGCCCTGCTGCGATTCGATCGGCGATCGCGTCGAGCCGCTTGTTTCCGGCTTTCCCCGATTCGCGGCGCAGTACCAGCAATCGATGCGGAAGACGCAGGTCCGATTTCGAGGCGGGCGCCCCGATTCTTTGCTGTAGAAACTCCAGGTCGCGAAACTCGAATTGCTTGCTCGGCTCGACGATCGTCCCCTCACCCCAGTCATTCCAGGTCGCGATCTGAATCATCGGTTGTCCTGTCTTCAACGCGCGATCGAGCGTTCTGCGGAACGTTTTTCCATCATCGTCATCGATCCGGCCGAAGCTCGCATGGATGCTCGCCTGTTCGTAGATATCGACGAAACGCGGAAAAACGACGGGGATGGAATGCGTCCATTGCTTCGCCTCTCGCTCGAACTCCTCGATCGCGTCGAGACCCCGGCCAGGGCTCGGCCAATCGAACGCGCCTACGGCGGACGATCGGCGATGATGCTGACTGAAGTACGCAACCGGAGCGTCCAACTGCGTCAATACAGCTGACCACTCATCGTTGGTCAATCCGCGCTGGCCAAACGAAAGCAGTACGCAGCGACCATTCAAGCGCACGTAATGCTCGTTGTTGAACCAATGCTTTGCGATCCATTGCAGTTCCCCTTTCGCGTGCGAAATTCGATTTTCGATCGGCAGACGGCCTGCGCCGACCAACGCAGGAATCGTTTGATCTTCGTAGCAGATCACGAATTTCATCCCCAGCCTTGAGACTTCTCGGACCAGAGCTTCGGTGTTGCGGTGAAGCATTGGGTAGTCGCGAAAGTCCTCCAACCCGTACCAGTCGACGATGACGCCGTCGATGCCAGCCGTCTTCATCAACAACAGGTGATACTCGATCACATGCCGATCGGAAGAATCATAGGGCCCAATCAATGGAAAGTAGTGGGATGCAATCGAACGTTGGCCGTTAACAATCGTTTCTGGGTTGAAACCATTCATGGTCCAATGCCATCCCCACATCGCACTCGCGGGTCTTGCCTCGAACCACGGCATGTAATGAGCCATGATTAACGGACGCGCCTCGGCATCCTTTCGCGGAGACTCGGCCATGGCTATGGTGCCGATTGCGAACGTAAGCACCGCGACTCGTGCCACTCGATCGAGTGTTAGGAGATTCATTGCTGCTGAGGATTAGGTTGGGTTCTCGGAGTCAAATCGTTGCCGGCGCTCATTGAAGTAATCGAGTATGCACGCATAAAGAGCGCATGCTAGACCCGAAACTACGACAACCGCTGCGCTGGCGATCATGTAGGTCCACGGCAATTGGCCGCCGCCGAATTGGCCCCGCCTGGGCATGAAACCATACAGCATCATCATCGACGTATAGCCGTGCATGATCAGTGCGACGGCGACGCCAATCGCATACGCCCGGAGCAGACCCCGGTTTACCACCACTGTTGTGACCATCATCGCGCACAGGATTGTCAACGTCATCTGGAATATCCACGACGTCCAAGCAGATGAAATTGCAAACCGCGACAAGTGGATAACAATTCCAAGCACGGCCAGGGCAACCACATTCCAGAAAACCAATGTTGTGAACCATTTTGTACGTCGCCACTGGCGCATTGACTTTTCCCGTGGGGTGTAACGCATGATTTGATTCCAGCGATACGAGAGCACGATCACGATCCCGCCGGCCAGAATCATTAGCATTGAAAACTGATGTGCGTAACTGCCGATTGTCTCGAGGGGGCCGCCGCGAACGTTGCTCAGCACGATCGCTGCGGCAAGCAGTAACAGGAATCCGGCAGCAAACACTGCGATCCCCGTGCGGCGAATACGACTCGGCAAATCGAGCGGTTTCGCTTTGGGCACAGAAGTTGGCTGCGAATAGTCGCGGTCGAGCGGATGGATCTCGTACTCCTCCTCAGTCATCTCCTATCCTTTCCATCGCACTTCTTGTCCCTTTGATCGTCACAATCCGCTCATCGATTGCTATGTCTTGGGAAGACGGAAGCAGAGGAGTTCTTGCTCGCCGCGAATCAGGATTCGGTTTTGCCAAGGAACCGGCGAACCGATGACCGATTGTTGCATTTCGTTTTCGGTCATCAACTTGAATTGGCCATCCTCGATGCTGGCGACAAATACCATGCCGTCTTCACGTGGCGCGTAGAGCTTCCCGCCCGCGATCAAAGGCGAAGCGTAAAAAGCATGGCGTGATTTCGGAAACGCACCGGTCCATACGGTATCACCGGTTTTCGGCTCGATGCATTCGACATGTCCCTTGTCACCCACAAGGTACACCTTTCCCTGATAGGCAACGGGCGTGGGTACAAACGAACCGACGTCGTCACGCTCCCAAACGTGATTCGTCTCGGTCACGTCCCCCTCACCGGTTAACGAGATACCATGCAATCGCGGCTGACCGCGGTCATTTCGGCCGAAGCAAATCACTGCGATGTCGTCGACGATCACAGGCGTCGCTATGGCGGGCCACATGGCTTGGTCATCCGGATTGAAGTTGCCGCACGACCAGACGAGGTTTCCGTCCGATGCGTCATGGATCGTCAAGTGTTGCGCCCCCCAAA
>JAHELS010000308.1 GCA_024644085.1 Rhodopirellula sp. | reverse complement strand
GATCGGGATCGTCACTCCAGAAACTCGGCGAGAACCGCGGCAGATCGCGGCACTGCGGCTGGAGCCTGGCGGATCAGCGGCCCCAGAGACTGCAGTGTCGCTTCGACTCGATCTCGATACGTGCTCTGTTTTGATTCGCGTGACAGGTACAACAGATTCTCAGCCGAGACACTGGTTCCCGAGGGAACGGCGCTGTCGACGGGATCCTTCACACGTACGATCAGCGAGGGATGATCGCGCGAAGTAAAAAAGAATCCGCCGCCGCTCTCGTCCCAGAACCATTCCAATTGTGTGTCGGTAATGCTTCTCGCTTCATCGAGCCATCGTTGCTCACCGGTCGCACGGTGCAGAGCGATCAATCCCGAAGCGAAGAACGCGTAATCATCGACGTACGCGTTCAACTTCGCCTGGCCCGCGGCATGACTCCTGAGCAACCGGCCCTGGTCGGTCCGAAGTTCCGCGAGCAGAAACTCGGCGGCCTTGACCGCGGCGTCGGTGTAGTCGTCACGCCCGAGAATCCGCCCCGCGTCGGCCAATCCTGCGATCATCAATCCGTTCCAGGCCGTCAGGATCTTGATATCCGTGATCGGACGCGAGCGCTCACTGCGAACCTTGAACATCGCCTTGCGAATGGGCGAGAGCCGCTCGTTGAGGGAACTGAACTCGGTACCCCGTTCTTCGGCGATTGCGGTCAGCGTTCGCCGCGGATCGGGAGCAAAAAACTCGTGCTCGAAATTCGGTTTCCCCGACAACCGGTACACGTCGCGGGCAAGTTCCCAGGAATCTATCGCCTCGAACTCTTTCAATTCTTTTTCAGTCCATCGATAGAACTTACCTTCTTCCCCTTCGCTGTCAGCGTCGAGAGCGCTGTAAAACGCACCTCCCGGAGCCTTCAATTCGCGAATCACGAAGTCGCACGTCCCCTCGACAATGTATCGGTACTCGTCCCCCTTGGTGTCGGCATAGGCCTCGGCATAAACCGAGACGAGTTGTCCGTTGTCGTAGAGCATTTTTTCGAAATGCGGAATTTGCCAACGCTGGTCGACGCTGTAGCGATGAAAGCCTCCGCCGAGATGATCGTACATCGCACCGCTAATCATCCCGTCGAGACTTTTCAACAGCATCTGGCGCGACAATTCTCGGGATTCGTCATCAACGGACTTGCGTCGTGTTCGATCGAGCAAGAACAGGAGATTCGATGGTTCCGGAAACTTCGGTCGGTTCGGCCCGACACCAAATCCGCCGTGCACCGGATCAAATTGTTCCTTGAGCGATCGGGCAACCGCTTCGACCAGCGACGATTCAAGTTTGCTCTCATCCCCGGACGGTTTCTCAGATACCTGGTTCGCCTTGATCACAGCGGTCAAAGCGTTGGCCTGCTTTTCGACCTCGTCACGCTGGGTTTGCCAAACCGTGTCGATCTGTTTCAGGATTGACAAAAAACCGGTCGCATCTCCCCGGTCACCGCTGCGAGCCGGAAAGTAGGTGCCGCCCCAAAAGGGACGAGTGTCGGGCAACAGGAAAACCGACATTGGCCATCCGCCGTTGCCGCTGATCATTTGCACTGCGGTCATGTAGATCTGGTCGACGTCGGGCCGTTCTTCGCGATCGACCTTCACACACACAAACTTTTCGTTCATCAGGCGAGCGATCTCAGGATCGACGAACGACTCACGCTCCATCACATGGCACCAGTGACATGCTGCGTAGCCAACGGACAAGAAAATCATCTTGTCTTCGCGTTTCGCCTTGGCGATCGCTTCGTCACCCCACGGGTACCAGTCGACTGGATTGTGAGCGTGCTGAAGCAAATAAGGACTTGATTCGCCCGCCAACCGGTTGGAAGGTTCCTGGTCCTCACTCGTTGGTTCATTTTCCTGACCAACCACCAAGCCCGTCGGGAGAATCAATGCAAGAGAAAGCACGAATCGAAGCGACATAAGAATCTTCGTTAGATCGGGAGGTTACACCGTCGAGGCTGTGATCAATGTATCACCCCGCGGCCCGGTGCGCTTCCCACGCGGGGCCCGGAACAGCGACTTCGCGGACATTGGTCAGCGGTCAAGAGACGTCGCCGCGGTGCCTGCTTGACCGCTTCAGACGATGGTGATCCTCCTCCTTCGTGAGGTGCCCCCACCGCAGGGCTTCATCCTGTTCGTACTGCTTGCCCAGTAACAGCGCGATTGATGCCTTGGCCATCTCGTAGCCGAGATAAAAGGCATGTGCGGGGTCAACATTGCTCGAGACTTCCTGTTGCATCAACCGATCAAAAACCTCCAGCGGGTCGTCGCCCGAGAGATACAGGTTCGCGGCGAGCAGGTGGATCTGATCTTCCTGGGCAAAGATTCGGTAATTATTGTCTTTCAACGATTCGGCCAACGATTGCAGGGCGTCGCGCGAATAGCTTCTCAATTCAGCGTCCCGCAACATGACCAGATGGTTGGACAACCGCTTGGGTGGGACACCATGCGTGATGCTGTAGTGGGTTAAGCGGCGGGCGAGGTCACATTCCCGCACACTGCTGCGACTCCAATTGATGACCTGCGTCGTCAACACACTGAGGATGCCAAGTTCCTGGCAAACGCCCAATAAAAGCATGTTGACGCCAGCCGAGTCGACGTCTGTTAATTCAGTCAGATTGCCGATTCCCATCATCATCGCATGATCGGGATACTCATGTCGCGTTGTTGCGTAGCGGACCAGGCTCTCAGCGAACCCCGCGCCGATCGGTTCGAGAATTGGATCCAGGCGGATGGAAACACTCTGAGTGACCAGAAAGTCCACCGTTTTTTCAAAACTTTTTTTATCGCCCGGCGAATCGGGAATCACAACCACTTCGCAGCCCCAATCGGCCGCTGCATCACGGTTAGATGAATTCACCGATAGGACCAAAGAAGCTCCGCGTGTCGTCGCTTCCGCCGCTTCCCAGGCGTCGAAGGTATCGACAGATACCCGCAAGTCTTCGTCCACCAAAGCGGCGATGTAGTCACCAATTTTTGCGCATCGCATGGCCGGATCACAACCGAAATCGATCACGTCGGCACCGTCGGCCCGCAGCGATTTCGCCTGACGCACGACGTCGTCGATCGTTAGGCGCGGCGCGTGGTTGATCTCAGCGATAATCTCGATGTCGTAATCACCAAAGTCATCTCCGGCGACATCGCCTCCGAATAATTCAGGCATCGCCCGACAGTCCTTCGGACCTGCAATTACGGGGATTTGCAGCGATTCGGTCAATTCCTGCAACCCTGTCTCACAGTAACCGGGAACGATCAGATGCGTCGCTTCGCGCGGGATATCAAGATGACGACGAAGCCATCGCGGGGTCATCAATGCCGCCACCGTGATCGGCATCACACCAATCGTGTACGAGAACGAGTGCTCGGCGGCGAGTGCCGTAACCACATCGCGAACCGCAGCCTCCGCCAATCGCCCGGTCACGAAATAGTAGTGGTGGTTCGGTTGTGTTTTTAATGTCGTCGCCATCGGTATCATTCATCTTGATGGGTCGACACCTGTCCGCACAAGTGTGGACGATGGTTTCGAGCGGGGCGCCGAACGTGATGCACGCCCGATGTGTTTTCGGCGGTCAGATCAAGGCTTGCGATACAAATTTTTGTAATCGCGACGGCATTGTCGCTCTTGACTCAGTAATTGCTTTCTCTACAACTTTCCTCAGCGAGAGATTCTTAGATCGATCGATGAAGCAATTCAAAGATCGTCGTGGCCGGGATCTCTCGTTTTTTTATGCGCCGCAATTGGCCCGATCGTTTCCGCCCAATCGAACACGCCGACCACGAATCAAGCTTGCCCTCTTGGGCAACGGATTATTTCATTTACACTCGACTGTTTCCGCACCATTCCCATCCGAAGAGGTGGAAACCATGATCTACCAAGTCGAAGGCGATATTCTTCTCAGCGATGCCGCGGCGATCGCCCATGGCGTGGCGGCGAATGATCCGATGGATCAGGGGCTGGCCCTCGCGCTGCACCAGCAATATCCGGCGATGCACAAGGATTTCCATCACTGGTGCCACCAGCGGCATCCGAAACCAGGGCAGGTGTGGGTGTGGGGTGGTGTCGGCGGCGCGCGGATTGTGAACCTGATCACGCAGGAAGGCGGGTATGATCACGGATCACGCCCCGGAAAAGCAACCGAGAGCAACGTCAGGCACGCGCTCCGCGGGCTGAAGAAGCTGGTTGAAAAAGAAGGTTTTACCTCGCTCGCATTGCCTCGACTGGCCACCGGAGTCGGTAGTCTTGCATGGGATGACGTGTCTCCAATGATTGAGCATGAACTGGGCGGGCTTGCAGTCCCGGTCTACGTCTATTCCACCTACCATTCCGGGAAAAAGGCCAACGAACCAGACCTGCCTCGGTAAGATTGACCGCAGGAGACCGAGATGACCAAGAGCCGACAACAAACGGCACGAAAGCCGGCAACCAAGTTTGCCCAGCTGCAAAAGAAGATGCAGAAGCAAAAGGTGCAGGCAAAGAAAAAGCCATCTGGCGGAAGCAAGAAGAAATAGCAGGCAAGCTCACAAAGTCGGCACGGTCATGTTTGAGTCGCCCATCGAGGACAAGTCCATGGCAAACCAGATCCACGTGATCTCGCCCTATTGGCTCGAATCGGCGATGACGTGGGTCTTTGATGACGAGGCGGTCGATCTTGTGCAGGAACCCTTCGTCAGCGGCGTGCCGGAGATGATTGACGAATTGGTCGCCAACGTTCCCGAGGCTCGCGAGGGCTTTCGCCTTGTATTCTCCGCCGCACCGTTCCCGGGATACCAACGCAAACTGACCCGCTTGCGTGAAGAGTACGGTGGTTGGTGGTACCTCAGCGACGAGCCGGAGGCCGAAGGTTGGCTCTGTCCCGCTTTGTTCCGGTACTTCGACGAGCCACCGCAAGAGATCTATGTGAAAGCCGAGTCGAAATAGTGTCACGTCGAACAGTTCGCGAGTAGTCGGAGAGGAAGAACGCGGCGTGGTATATCTTGCCTGCATCATCGCGTACCTCGTGTTGTTGGCCGGGATCGCCTTGTGGAAGTCGCGCGAGGTCAAGGACCAGAATGATTTTGCCGTCGCCGGGCGCACGCTCTCGCCGTGGATGATGGTCTGTACGATGCTCGCCGTTTGGATCGGCACGGGTTCGATTCTGGGCAACGCCGAACAGACTTACGAAACCGGCATGGCAGCCATGCTGTTGCCGATCGGCACGTTGGCCGGCATGGCCCTGCTTTCGCTGATCGCGACTCGGGCGCGAAACATCGAAGCCAACACGGTCCCCGAGATCATCGAGCGAAGGTTTGGCTCCACCGCCCGTAACCTGGCAATGGTTTCCCTTGTCATCGCCTACATGGTGATCGTCAGTTACCAGTTCAATGCCGGCGGCGCGGTGCTGGAGGTGATCGTTGGCGATCAGGATGCCGTGCCCATCGAGGTCGGCGACCGATTGTCACACGACCAGCTTTGCAAAGGACGGCTGCGATACCTTTGCGATGCCGACCCAGAGGTGACAGTGCGTCTTACCGTACGCCCCGAACGGGAAAACGTAAACGCCACCGAACAATCGCTGCTTTTGCAGATTGTCGAAGCCAGCCGCGATGGCGACGAACAGGTCGGCGGTCCGAGCGAGCAGATGCCGACGATCTCGGTCGTTCGGGATCGACCCAACCGAATTCGCTTTCCCCGGGAATCTCTCGCAGGTGACCGGTTCGTCGTAACCGAAATCCCGCGCCACGGATCGCTCGAAGTCGTTGATCCCATTTTGACCGCCGAGCTGGCGACCATCATCGCGGCGGCGTTCATCATCGCCTACGCGGCGCTGGCGGGGCTGATGAGTCTGGCCTGGATGGATCTGGTCACCGGCAGCATCATCATGTTGACGATGGTGATTGCTTTTCCCATTTACTGGTTCCAAGCGGGCGGATGGTCGGGAATTGAATCGGCCTTCATTGCTGATCAGCGGATTTCGCACGTGAGTCTGTGGGGTGTCTACACGCCCACACAACTCGTCAACTACATCCTGCCCGTTTTTCTGTTGTTGCTGGGCGATGCCAATCAATACCAGCGCATTTTCGCCAGCCGCACCGGCAAGGGAGCCCGCACGGCGGTCACGCTGATGATCGTGATCGGCTTTTCCGTCG
>JAHELS010000307.1 GCA_024644085.1 Rhodopirellula sp. | reverse complement strand
CCTCGAACAGCTGAACCTGAATATTTTGCAGCGTCGGATCACCGCTGGACGATCCGTCGTTGGCCTCGTCGACAAAAACCACTCCAGCGATCGCGCCGAGATTTGACGCCAGTACTTCGCGCCGCTCCATCCGTTCCATCACGAGTCGACGGCGACGCTGGCGAACCGAACGGTTGCTAGCTTTTCCGACTCGTCCAAAGATCTTGTTCCAAACCATCGTGACGGTTCCGTTGATTCTCGGTTTGAAGCGGTTTGCCGTGAAAATCGGCGTAAATTCCGCTCTGTGAGGGGTATTGTGTTGGCGTGCTCGGATCGTGGACCTGACGCCGTGTCATCTTCTCTATCGGACAATCGCCCTAAACGGCTTGATCGCGGGTTGCGATTCGACGCGTCTTATCACAGCAATCACTACCAGCGGTACTCGCCCCCGAAGCTCAAGCCCTGGACCCAGTAGTCGGTTGTGTCAAAGGCAAATTCGGGCCTTTGAGCCCCGTTAAAGGGACTTTGGGGCGGAGGCAGCAGGGCGGGATTGAGGTCCCGCGAAATGTGTTGTCCCGGTCGCACAACGTTCGACCAGTAAATGAACGAGTAACCGAGCATCATTCTCAGGTGGTCGGTCAACTGGTAGCCGACGTTTGCATTGAATTCCGGTACCACGGTGAACTCGTTCTGGCGAAAGACACCGATGTTCGACGTCTGAGCCAGCAAACCACCGGGCAGGGTCTGAACGGTCGGCGTGTTGTTGGGATCATTGATGGTTGTGCGACCGTCGATGGTCACGGTTTGTCGCGTGTTCCCGATCGCCATCCGAATCAGCGAATCGAAAGTCCAGTACCCCCGCGTTCGTTTGTACATCCAGCCGAGGTCGAAACCGTTGAATTGATTTCGGGTATCGAATTGGTCAAGGATGTCGAAACTGCCGGGGTTGGCGGTATCCGTGCTGACCAGGTTTTCGGTGATCTGGACGCTCTCATCGAGTTGCAGGAATCGCCATCCGAACATCGTCTCGTGGCGACTGCAGAATTTTTCCGGGTAGCCGCAGAACAGCCACCGCGCGCATCCCTCGTCGCAACGAGTCAGGTACCGGAAGTGGAAACCGGCGCCGGAAAGCTCACTGCTTGCGGTGACTCCAACCGTACCGGTCACCACATTCGGGAAGGCAACCAGTTCCGCATCTTCGACACCGGTTTGGGTGTTAAAGAACGGTCGAGCCAGGATGGGCGTTCCAGTGCTGGTCGCCGAAAACGATTCTGATTCGCTGCCGATCTTGAACAACTCGGCACCTGCACCCCAGGTATGGCGGCGATTGAGCCAGATGCCAAACCGCAGACGTCCGCCGTCAAACGATTCATCCAGCACCGTTCCGTCACCAAAGATCGTTTGAGTGGTCGGGCGCCCAAGAACTCCAGCATCACTGCGGGCTACATTGGGATCACTGCTGGTCGTGACCAGCGGCGGCAAATCCATGCCATCCTGCCACCAACTCAAGTATTCGAGACTGACCCATCCGTCCTGGGGGATGCACAGCGTGACACAAGGTCGCCACGCATTGTCGCTGCAAAGTTCGCCGCACGTCGTACAATCGCCCCGTCCACAGGCGTTGCAGTTTCCCGCGCCAAAGTAGCCGCTGTCGCATCCGTCGTCACAACCGCCGAGACAGAGCGCGTCGCCGCAACCGCACTGGCCACTCGGCAGGGCGTCACAAGCGAGCGAGCCGCCATGCAGCGGAGCGAGACTGACTTGCCCATCGAGGGGTGCACCCGTCTCCATGGGAACGTAACCTTCCATCGGAAGGTGGCTTTGCATCGGAACCGGAGCTTCGATTGGGGCCGGGCCGTAGGGATCCATCACCGACGTGTCGGGGGGCGGAATCGGGACACCCTCGACCTTGATGTGGTCAACTCTGCGGATGCGCCGGGCTGATCCCGCCTCTTTCGCTTGCTTCTCGCTTCGTGTGGCCGTACTTTGTTCGACGTGCGAGCGAGTCGGTTGCCAATTGGCTCGTGCGACGCGTTCACTTCGCCGGACAACGCGGTCCGGCGAGGTAGCTTGCTGTGCCGCCGCTGGTATGACCCAAGCGGTCGCGATCGCGAGTGTGAAACTGAGAGAAAGGCGGAAGGTACTCACTGGCTTCACCAATGGAAAGCTGGGATGGCGATTGTGAAACATCACCGAAATACTGGTTCCCCCCCGGGATTGGCCGCTCACACGGCCTTGCCCTGTCGGCATCCACCGACTGGTTCATCAGCGATATCGTCCAATTGGTTTGCGGACATCGAACCAAAGTCGGAAAAATCCGAAAAATCATCAGAGTCAGCCTGATCGTCAAAGTTTGACAACGTGAACGAGCCACCACTGAATCCCTACGCCGTTGCCCTTCCGGTCGATCAACCAAGCGAGGTGGTTCATTTCGGCGGCAAACTGACGCGTGACGATCTGATGATGTCACTGCACGATTCGCCGCCGAAAAAGGGAATGCCTCACTATCGTTACCTGGTGTTGATAGCGTTGGCGGTAGGCGTTTTGGTCGCATCGGAATTTGTATTCGTCGTACCGGGCGAGCCGCCCGCCGGGTTCGTCTGGATCGTCATTGGATTTCTGCTGTTGTTTCCCTGGATCGAGTTGGTGAACCGGATGACGCCGGGTCGGCGGAGGCGGGTGCGACGAATCAACGCGGTTGCGGCGGCCGGGAAGTCGACGGCCGGTTGGCTTGATGACCAACACCTCGTGCTTTGCAATGACGAAACCATGCTGCGCGCAAAGTGGGGCTTCTTTGGCCCTGCGTTGCTGTTTCCGACCCATGTACTGCTGCCGCTGAGCGCCGATTCCAATCACCGCGTTGTGTTTCCCTGGCGTTTCTTCGGCTCGGTCGAAGATGCCAAACAGGTCTGTCACTCCCTACGTGTGAAAACCGGGTTGATGGTCGACCAGGTGGACGAAAAGGTGTTGGCCGCGAGTATCGGACGCAAGGATGCGATCCCGCGAATCGATGTGGGCCTGACGCGATCTTTCGACGCCCTGCATTGGCCCTTTCAAAGCGATTCCGAAGGTCAATCCGATTGGACACTCGATTTGACTGCGAAACAAACCTCACAATGGTTCGCGTTGAAATCGATGCTGGCGATTCTGTTGTTCATGCTGTTGTACTTCTTGCCGATTTGGGGTGTCGTTGTCGGATGGCTGATTCACGACTACCTGTTCTTTGGTAACTGGGGCTTTCTGCGTGAGCGGGTTTTCAGCAGCGTGATTGTCCTGGGACCCGCGGCGCTGCTTCTCGGATTCTTCATTTACAGCGCCGTTCGCGCCGCGTCGCAGCTGCGGAGTGTCCAATCCAAGCCCTTGCAGATCCGGCTGCGGGCCGCAGGAGCCCACTTGTCACACGCCACCTTCGATTCCTGGTTTGCCTGGAGCGCGTGCAAGGAGTTGATTCTCGATGAGAAGTCGGTCGGATGGATCGACCGGCAATCACTTGATGAAGTTCGGTTCCCCGTGGAATGCTTTGAGGACCGTGCAGGTTTCGATCGGTTCCGTGAGACTTTGTCGAAGATCGGACCGGCACGTGCCCCTTCAACCGACGGTGCGAGCGGATGATTTGTCCGAAGCGGCGGGCGAATTTCTCTCTCCATCCCGGATCCGCCGCGGTTCTCGTTTGTCACCCACTGGAGTCGCGAATTGACTATCCTAACGGACGAAATCGCCCGCCCCATTCCCCGCCCCGAGCAAACCCGACTTGTACTTCCGCCCTCGAACACGAGTCATTCCAATGCAGCGTCGCGTCGTTTTTATCGTCTTTGTCTTGTTGGCGCCGCTTTGCCCTGCGATTGTCGACGCCGACGACGAATTGGATTGGCTGACCGAAAAACCAATTCCCCAATGGATATGGGACGCGGACGGATCGCGAGACGGGCAACAAATCTATCTGCGAAAATCGTTCAATGTAGCTGCGAAAATCACGTCGGCACCGCTGTACGTGACGTGCGACAATCGGATGACGTTGTGGATCAACGGCGAGCGAATCGGCGCAAGTGACGATTGGTCATCACCCATCATCAGGGATGTCAGCAAGTACCTGGCAAAGGGCGAGAACACCATTGCGGTTCGCGCCCAAAATGACGGCGGTGTGGCCGCATTCGTGTTCAAGTTGATCGTGCATCAATTTGGCACACACCCGCTGGCCGTGGTATCCGACAATTCATGGAAGATGTCGACCAACCAACCGGGCGATAAATGGTTCGCCAAGCAAGGGGTCGTAACGGGCTGGGATGGGCGGCTCGCCGTTAATGGCCCGCTTGGTTCAGCTCCCTGGGGAATCCCTGGCTCGCGAACTCCCGGATCGAGTTTTGCTGCGCGTGACTTGGATGCATTGCAGGGCTTTGCCGTCGACCTCGTGTACGAGGTACCAAAAAACGAACAGGGTTCCTGGGTTGCGTTGACGACCGGACCGGATGGAAAACTGGTGGCGTGTGACCAGGGCGACAAAGGCGCGTATTGGATCGAAGTGAGCGAGACCGACGAAGGCCCGTCGGCGACGGTGACTCCGATCGAGCTCGTGCGCCCGGGTTCCAACCAACGTCTCAGCGGCGCACAGGGTCTGTTGTGGGCGCACAACTCGCTCTGGTTTCATCGCAACGGTGGTCACCTCTACCGTTTGAATGATTCCGATGGCGATGGCGAGCTTGATCAAGTCGAAACGGTCCCGAGCCAAACGGGCGGAGGTGAACACGGAAATCACGCGGTGATCGAATCCGAAGACGGCAAGGCGATCTTCATGGTTGGGGGAAACCACGCGCCGCTAGCCGACGTAACCCGGGCGCGCGTCACGACGTGGGGCGAAGACCTTCTGCTTCCGCGGATGTGGGACGCCAACGGACACGCTCGTGGGCGATTGGCACCGGGCGGCTGGGTTACACGACTCGATCCGAACACATACCAGCAGGAATTAATATGCATCGGCTTTCGCAATCAATACGACGTCGCATTGAATCGTTACGGTGACATGTTCACGTACGACGCCGACATGGAGTGGGATCTGGGAACACCCTGGTACCGACCGACGCGAATCTGTCATGTCGTCAGCGGTGGCGATTACGGATGGAGAAGTGGGACTGGTAAATGGCCCACTTACTTCGAGGATACCTTACCGCCGGTGGTAGAAATTGGCCCCGGATCGCCCACTGGGGTGGCGTCCGGCGTGGGCGCGAGATTCCCGGCAAAGTACCAGGAAGCGATTTTCGCACTCGACTGGACATTCGGAACGATCTACGCGATTCATATGGAGCCCAGCGGCGCCGGGTATGTCGGCACCAGCGAACCGTTCGTCACCGGGACGCCGCTGCCGGTTACCGACGCGGTCATCGCAAGTGACGGCGCACTTTACTTCACGGTCGGCGGGCGTGGCACCGATTCAGCGCTCTTTCGCGTACGGTACGAAGGTAACGAGAGCACTGCTCCGCTCGCGGCGGCCGATTTGCCCGATGAGATCAATCAGGCTCGTCGCGACCGCCG
This sequence comes from Rhodopirellula sp., assembly GCA_024644085.1. Taxonomy (GTDB): domain Bacteria; phylum Planctomycetota; class Planctomycetia; order Pirellulales; family Pirellulaceae; genus Rubripirellula. The sequence goes on along the minus strand of JAHELS010000307.1, from coordinate 642 downwards.
GCGTCTCGAAGAATTCCACGGTCGCCAACTGCAAGGGGAAGCCGCACAGCAGGCGATCGATACGGCATGGCCTTTTCTCAGTAGTGACGACCGTTTTCTGAGAGCCGCGGCACGCGTCGCAATTGAATCGCAAAGGGTTGAAATGTGGGCGGAACGAGCGGTTCTCGAAAACTCTCCGCAAGCAGCCATCACCGCCTCGGTCGCACTGGCCCGAAAAGGTAACGAGCGGCATCAACGTGCGTTGATTCATCAGGTCATGCGATTCGATCATGAGTCGCTGTCCGAATCGCAACTGCTGGGAATGCTGCGAGCGGTTTCACTGGCATGCATTCGACTTGAGAAGCCGCGCGGTATCGATCGCGAGCAAATGATTGCCAGGTTGGACCCGATCCTGCCTCACAGCAGCGACGACGTGAACACGGAATTGGTCAAGTTGCTGGTGTACCTCGAGGCGCCCAGCGTGATCGAGAAAACACTGAAGCTGATCACAAACCGCGAACCTCCCGACGTCCCCGATTGGTCGGAAATGGCGAGCCGTAATGCAGGGTACGGCGGCACGGTTCAAAAGGTGCTCGACAACCACCCACCGAGCCGCGAAATCGGTTATGCACTGGCGCTGCGCAACCTTCGAGGCGGTTGGAC
>JAHELS010000306.1 GCA_024644085.1 Rhodopirellula sp. | reverse complement strand
GCGCGAGGTTCTTGTTATCGGCCAGGTCGTGCATGTGGAATTTGGAGTCGTCGACCGTCACGTTGATCTTGCTTTCCGTCCCGGGCGCGGGCTGAATCGTCATGATTGGGTCCAGCGGCGATCCAAGTCGTGCGGAGTAGGAGCGAATGCGGTAACGTTCGCCTTTGCGCGCGGTAAAGCGGAACCAGTCCATTTTTCCCTCGTGCTCGATGATGCCATTGAAGGCGATCGGCAAATCGCGATCGTAAACCTGCGCGGTTTCCGGTGTAAAATGCCCGCCACCGTCTTCCAACACGTTGGGAAATTCCGCTACCTGGATGCGATTGGGCAGAACCGCTTCGCCGGGGCGGTATTCGATCATGGATTCCTCAAACCTGCCCGGCTCCTTTGGCAGTTGAACCTGCGCTTCGCCGTCCGCGCCTCCACCCAGCAACTGCATCGTAAGCGCGGTTCCGGCTTGTCCGCCCAGCGGGTAGGTCAGCGCCGGACGCACCCCGCCGGTGATGTGGGCGATGTAGTGCCAAGGGTTGTTCTCCGCCTCATGGCTCTTGTGGATGTCGATGTAGTAAGTTCCGCTTTTGGGAACCGCCAGCGACAGCCAGGGATCGCGCCGCGTCAGGGCGGTGTTGTCCGAAAAAGCCAACCTTTTGCGATCCGGCCCGTAAACCGCTACCGCGTAATCGCTAGTGCAGTCGGTGCGGAAAAAGTTGAGGCAATCCGACCACAGCTCCACGGTGAGTCGTTGGCCCGCTTCCATCTCGACCCTGAAAAAGTCGTGATCCTGCAATCGGTAGAGCAGGGAGTAGCCGTAAACCGTCGTGCCGAGTTCCACCGACTGCGCGTGCTCGAAATCGCCGTTGGTCTTTTTTTCGTGATCGGAGAACGGCTGGCTTTCCTCGACGCAGGGATAGGGCGTGACCCAGAGAGACTGAAGTTCGGAGAGCGTTTCGTCCGTCCGGATGCGGAAATAGTGCCTACCCAACCGGCATTCCTCTGCGATCCGAAATTTCAGCCGCGCCGCCGTCCCTTCGCGGGCCGGATTCATTTTCTCTTGGTGTAGATCGCGAACTTCGCTCACCGGTTCGGAGCCGAGAAAGGTGATGCCTTCGTCCCAGAACAGGACCTGCTCGATGTTTTGCAGGCGATTACCGTGAAGGATCACCTCCACATCCCGGCCCCGCTCCACAGCCATTGGCATCAGATAGTCTGCGGTTGTAGCGGCGAGCGCCAGGTTGAACGCGGTTATAAAAAGGACAAATGTCAGAGTGAGTTTTCTCATGCTATGCTGCTTCTCTTCGTAGCCTGATTCTCCGAGTCGGGTTTCCAAGCCGCCCGACTCGGAGAGTCAGGCTACATTTGGTTGCGGCGTGTCAGGCGATCAAATCCGCAATCGACTCGCCCCCGTTGATAATTTCCATCGGCCGCGGCCCGGGAGCCATCAACTCCTTGTCTGAGTTGATGCCGATCAGCCTGTAAATCGTCGAATGGAGATTCGCTAACGGGACGGCATCACGGGACGGCTCCGACGAGGTGATGTCCGCGTCGCCATAGAACAGTCCGCGTTTCAAACCGCCTCCAGCCATCGCAATGGAAAACACGCGCGACCAGTGATCCCGTCCCGCCACGTTGTTCACTTTCGGCGTGCGGCCCATCTCCGAGACGACCCAGACGAGCGTGCTGTCCAGCAGACCACGTTCGTCGAGATCGCCGATCAAGGTCGCAAAGGCGTTGTCGAATGCCGGCATCTGCGTTTCGAACTCCGGCTTGATGTTCGAGTGATGATCCCAGCCGCCGTAGCCGAACGACACAAATCGCACGCCGGACTCGACGAGGCGCCGCGCCAGCAGCATTCGCATCCCCGCTTGCGATCCCGTCTTCCCGAAGCGGCCTTTGCCGTAGCGCTCCTCGAGTTTTTCCGGCTCTTTCGAAAGGTCGAAGGCGTCCTTGACCGCGTCGGAAGTGATCATGTCGAACGCCTGCCGATAGTAGGAATCCAATGCGTCGAGCGGCGCGGGATCCGCATCCAGCTTGCGGAACCTGGCATTGATGGTGTCGCGAATCTTCTTCCGGTTTTCGAAGGCTTCCCAGCTCAGACCGTCAGGAAGCGTCATGTCACGCACTTCGAAATTCCCGATGGCCGGGTCTCCTCCGGTCGCGAAAGGCCCGTAGTGCGCGCCAAGGTAACCCGTTTCGTCGTCTGCATGCCCAATACTCACATATCCTGGCAACGCCCCGCGCCCACCGAACTCGTGATTCACCACCGTCCCGACGGTCGGATGCTGAATCGCGGGCGTCATCCTGTAACCGCGCAGCATGTGATACATCGCCTGACCGTGATCCGGGATCGCGCCGACCACGGAACGCACCACCGTGAGCTTGTCGGCGATTTTCGCGGTCTGCGGCATCGTCTCGCTGAGGACGATGCCGGGAATCGACGTCTTCGTTACCCCGAACGGTCCACGATAGTCCGCCGGGGCGTCCGGCTTCGGATTCCACGATTCCTGCGCCGCGACTCCACCACCAAGCCGAATCTGAATCACACTCTTCGCGGTATTCTCTTTCGACTCATAAAACTTCTGCTCGGCCTGAGCCGACGGAATGCGAAAGAAGTTGCCCAGCGTCAGCCCGCCCAGCGTCAGCCCGCCCAGCGCGAGCGAACCAACGCGAAGTGCATCGCGACGTGAATGAGACTGCTGTTGTCGATAGTTCTGGCAACTGCCTTTTTGTCGTTTCATGCTGATCTTCCTTACTTGGTTTCACTCGAGGCGGGTTCGATCAGTAGTTGAAAGTGCAGATCGTCCGCGAAGTGGCCGTCGAATTCCTCGTTGTCCCCGCCATCGTTCACGACGTTCTCGAACGCCAGAATCATGGCATTGATGCAGCGGCTGTTCGCCGGGAGCGTCAACACCGCTTCCAGCTTTTCCCACGATGCCGGGTCACTGTCGCTTAGCAACTGGTGGCTGGTACGTGAGCGTGCGAGCCTTTTCGACTTCATCAGTTCCAGCGCTTTATTCGGGGCCACCTCAAAGGATTCCAGTTGAATACTGAACTGCGAGTCGGTATCCGCATCTCCAGCCACTCGATTGAACCGTGCCGTGAGTTTCGCCTGCACGCGGCCATCCGCGATCGCGTCCCTCCATGGCGAGAGATCAATCCACTGCGACAACTGTGACGCACGCGTTTCCGAACCGTCTTGCGTGTCTTGCCCCGTTGACTGGAACAGCAACATCCCGTCGCCGGTGTACGGCCTCACCTTGCCGTGCTCACGAACGATTTGACAAACGTCGCCAAACCAGACCCCCGTTTGGCTATCAGCTCCGATCCGCAGTTTCGTGCCGGATTCAAAACCAGAGTGACGCAACACTTCACCGATCTGCCGCGAAGGCTGGGGGAACGTCGTCGCGTCCATGAGCAGCGACTCCTGCTTGCCCGCTGGACTGATTCGCATTGCGGAGTTGGCTTCGATCCGCTGTACGGAGGCGTTGGAAGAGACTGGCCGAACATCGACCAGTCCTTCAAAGACATGGGTTTCGGTCACTCCCGCCCCGTCCACATAAACGCCGTAACGAGTGCCGATATCAACAACTTCACCGGCAGGGGTATGCAGCAGGAATGATCTTTCCGAGTCACCCGCTTCGACAGTGAGCCGTCCACTCAACAGGCGGGCTTCACGCTGCGAGCGAAGCTCAATCTCCGCCGGAGCCTGAAGCGCGACCGTAGCTCCACCGTAAAAGTTAAGTTCTACAAAGCCCTGCTTGAGCAGATAGACGCCCGGCCCCAGTCGACTACCAACACCGATTGGTCCCTCAGGCGAAATCTCCGTTGAAGCGAAATCCGCATTTTTCGTGTACTGCACCTCTGCGATTCGAACGCTTGGGTCAAGCTCGGTTGCCGTTCCAGACGAGCCCCCCCGGTGCCACGCAACCACGGCAATCACAATGCCAGCTGCGAGTCCGCAAAGTGCGATGGCGGTGCCTGCCCACCTCGCCCGAGACTGAGCGGTTGGAATCGGATCGGACGTCGGCCCTGCCGCGACCCGTTCGACGGCTTCCTCGGCCGCCGCACAATGCAGCAGCCCGTGCATGCGAGCTTCGCCCGCAAATTTCCGACGAGCGTCTTCCGATTCGCGCAAGAGCCCGTTCAGGACTTCCGCCTGTTCATCGGACAGACAGTTGTCGCGCCAAGTGTCGATCAGTTCATCGAGACGTTCTTCATTCATGATGTCGCCTCTTGATCGGTCTGCTGTAGACATTCCCGCAGCGCATTGCGAGCCCGAGTCAACGCAACCCGCACGGAATTAGCCGTCCAACCCACCTCACCGGCAATCTGCTCCGGGAGTTTTCCAGCGTGGTATCTCAGGTTGACCAACTCGCGAGCTTTCGGAGCCAATTCCTGCAGACATCGCCTGAGCCCCGTCACCTGCGACTGAAACACCGAAAAGTCTACTTCGCCGTGCTGTGCCAGCAGTTCGACCACATCCTCCGCCAACCGGGCGTTTCGACGGCTACGAGTCCGCTGATAATGCAGCGTATTAAAGCGAGCGATCGCACACGCCCACGCCAGAAAGTTGGTCCCGACAGCAAACGTCGCCGCTTTACGACTGGCGGTCACAAAGGTCTCCTGCACGATTTCCTGAGCATCATGCAGGTCCGGCTCCAGCGTCAGGACATACGCCAGTACCGCCTGCTGATGCTGCACAAACAGCGTCTGCACGGCGAGCGTGTGGTCGTCAAACTGAATAGAATCATCACTCATCAATGAATAATTGCCGCCACGAGCCTCGAATTAGCTAAGATTCCTTACATTATTCTTAGATTTTTTGCGTGACGGAAGCCATAGCGCGCTGCAGAGTTCTGTGGAGAATCCGCCGTAACTCGATCCGCGAGAGCTAAGAAGCCCGGTTCGGTTTTTTGCTGTTCGACATGGAACTCAAGACACGGCGTGCACTTCGCCGGTTGCACGACAAATCCACACGAAGCATGGATGAAACAGATTGCCCGGGAACTGACCAACGATGAAGATGGATTTCTCAACGGCAATCGATACTCGAAGTTGGAATCTAAGCGGGAGTTGCTGTGCCAACAAACGTCTGGTTAACGAGACTGGCGTTTCGTCCACTCTCACCGTGACGAGATCAACTAGACAGAATTGATCGGCGACATGATGTCATCATGATTGAACAATAAGTTTCAAAAACTCGTCGATTGTGACGTGCTTTCGTTGAACGACCGGTTTATGACAATCGCTGATTTTGCCCTGCCTCACTCAGCAAATAGCGATCGATTGATATGCGATACCGCAATCGTACGAGTTCTCTCTTGGGAATGCGGCTGAACCACCATCCATCCTATGCCCCGTCTAACCTATGTTCAACGTCGAGCCTTTTCCGGTTGACCGGAGTGAAATGGTTTGACATCCCAGAATCTAAGGTTGGCTCCTGACGTGACCAAGGTCATTCCGTTTGGGGAGAGCCCGATTGCTGAGACCATCTCTTTGTTTCCCGCATTGACTTGCCCCAGGTAATTGAGATTGGCACCGTTGATTCGCCAGATGGAAACGAGGGTCGGCAACTTATTTTTATACGTTTTCTGCCAGTCCAGATAGGCATCTGATTTTCTGATCTTGGCATCGACGACGGCAAGCGTGGATCCGTCCAAAGAAACAGCCACGGAAGGAAATGTCCCGTCAAAGGGGAGCGATGCTGTGATCATTCCGGTCGTGTTGTCATTGAGCACAACCTTCTTGACGCCAAATGCCGGGCGGCCAGCAACAACACTTAATTTCCCTGACGGCAAGAACTGATAAAAATAAATTTGTTTGAAAAGCCTTTGTTGTTTAAAGGCATCGGTAAATTTGCCAGAGCTGCGGTCAAAAAATTTAACGCCCTTGCTCAGTCCTCCGAACGCAATGGTACTACCATCAGGGACTAACTCGATAATATTCGGAGCCAACAAACTGTTGTTATAATGTTCGGAAAGGCCAATCTCTTTGCCAGATTCGATCTCCAATTGATGCGTCGGATACCCCCCAACCAGGACCCGCTTATTATCCGGCATAAAGCTGAGAGCTGTTGCAATGCCGGAATAAGTGAGGTTTTTGTCTGTAAACTTGATTGTTTTGGGCTCTGCAATCTTCTCAGTTGAAAGATCCCAAATCT
>JAHELS010000305.1 GCA_024644085.1 Rhodopirellula sp. | reverse complement strand
GTTCGATAGGCCGTATCCCTGCTTTCCTCCCTCCGCGGCTCTGCGACTCTGCGCGAGACTTTCTGCATGACGAAAGAAGAGGCGGGCGCGCAGAGACGCAGAGAGAAGCCTACTCAGGAAGCTTGTTGACGAGACGGTGGAGGCCGTTTTTCAACAAGGGTGCGCCGAAATTGATTAACAATCCAAGTTGCAAATTCGCAAGCTTGATATAAGTCAGGGTCTGTTTGTGATGCACTGGTTGAATGGATTCGACCGATTTCAATTCGATCAACACGGAGCGATCGACAATCAGGTCCGCTCGAAAACTCTCATCAACAACGTGGCCGTCCCAATTCACGGGGATCGGAACCTCGGTTTCGACATGGTGGCCGGACTTTCTCAGTTCGTATGCGAGAATACGTTGATAGACAGACTCCAACAAGCCCGGCCCGAGCTTCCTGTGGATTTGCACCGCGTGATCGATGATTGAACCGGAGATTTCGTTGAGGTTCATTGTCGCTACATCTGTCGATTGAGTTTCCATCGCAAGGGAATCCAAAAACTTTTCAAATCGTCCCTTCCAGAGATCCTTTATACATCACTGCTCTCCGCGCCTCTGCGGCTCTGCGCGATCCTATTTCTTCGTTATATTGACAAGCCTTGACTCGTCTCCCTTGAAGGAATGTTAAAGATGCAATTATCGGTGGGAAAGAATCTCGAAGGCGTGCGGGCAGCGATTGTTCCAACGTCGCTGGGATCGATGTTGGTTGCGGCCACCGACGCCGGGATTTGCGCCTTGGAATTCGGCGAGAGTGAGTCGGAATTGAAGCGAAGAATGCGACAGCAGTTTCCGAATGCTGTGACTGACGAATTCCACCGATTCGACGAGCTAATCTGCAAGGCGGTCGATGTGGTAGAGGGCCGGATCGACGCGTCAAGTTTGCCGCTCGATCCCGGCGGGACTGATTTTCAACGGGAGGTGTGGAGTGCGCTCCGCGCGATCCCAGCTGGAACAACGATTTCGTACTCGGACTTGGCCGTGAAGGTCGGCAACCCGAAAGCGACGCGGGCGGTCGCAACGGCTTGTGCAACCAATCCGGTGGCGGTGGCGATTCCCTGTCATCGCGTCGTGCGTCGTGACGGAGGACTTGGGGGATACCGATGGGGTCTCGCGAGAAAGCGGGCCCTGCTCGACCAGGAAAGAACCGTGGTCACCTGCGAATGATGACCTAATCGACGAATTGACCGCGAAGCATCGTCCGCTTCAACCAGCGATCATCCCACGCCCACAATAGAGTCGCCAGCGGATCGACCATCGGACCGAGCCATGGGATCGTCGGCTCGATCACCAACAAGTCGGCTGGTGAGCCGACTTTTAACCGCCCCGCATCGGTCCACCCGAGCGCATCAGCGTTCCCGGCCGTGATACCGTGCCAGGCGGCGGCGGCATCGGGGAAATCATCCCCGATCGCCGACGCGGTTTCGATCGTCGCCCGGGCCACCCGAACCATGCTCCGCTCGTATCCGGCGCCGATGTCGCTTCCGACCGCGAGCCGCACCGAAGCATCGATCCACTCGCTGCGATTCATCGCGCCGCTGCGGAGGAACGTGTTGGCCGTCGGACAGTGTGCGATCACGGACCGTCGGGACGCCAGGCGGATCAAATCGGATCGAGCCAGGTGGATGCCGTGACCCAGAATCGACCGCTCCCCAAGCAATCCCGCGCTGTCATAAACATCGACGTATCGGCGGCCATCAAAGAGCTGTTCGACGACACTGCATTCGTTCTGGGTTTCCGCCAGGTGTGTTTGCACCATCGCCCCCTGTTCGGCCGCCAGCCGCCCGGCACCGTCGAGCAATTCCTCGCTGCATGAAATCGCAAATCGAGGCGTGATCGCTGCGGCCATCCGCTCGGTGGCGGGATACGACTCGCCTAGTTGCTTCGCCTCGTCGAGCAATCGGTCGACGGTTCCGCAAAGTTCCGGCGGTGCCTCTCGATCCATCAAGACCTGACCGATCACTCCGCGCATGCCGATTGAACTCGCAACGTCCAGCGCCGCACGCGCTCCGCGGTGATGCACCGTTGCGTAGGCTGCGATCGCGGTGGTGCCCTTTGATAACAACTGCGAACACGCGCGTTTTGTCATGTCGCGCGCATAGCTTTCCTCGGCCCATTTCATTTCCGAAGGAAACGTAATGTCCGACAGCCATCGCAACAGCGGCATGCCATGCGCGCCGATCATGTCGAACTGTGGCAGGTGCAAGTGAGCGTCGATAAAGCCGGGCGAAACCAGAAACCCCTCGCCACCGACGTCCGCAACTCGCGGGATTTCGCCCTCGATGACTTCCGCGATCCGTCCGTCATCGACGCGAACAAAACCGGGACGCAGAATTGAATGGCCGTCGCCGCCATCAATGAGAAGTTGTCCGGCCACAATCATGCATCTACCCTTCCCACGCCGTATCGGCGAACTCCATCGGCAAATCATAGGCGACCGGTCGCTCCGAGGACACAGCATTGCCCGCGCCCCAGCGGGCTGCGATAGTGATCGGAATGCAAATCGAAGCAAATCGCATCGATCCATCCGCCCGTCGAATCGAATCGACACGATTGTCGATCAATCGCGGGAGGATCGAGAAGATCGAAAGGATCGGAACCGGCGAAATCCGCGACACGTTGCCTTACGTGTTGCCCGGTTTCGTCGACGCTCATATTCATATCGAGTCCTCGATGCTGGTCCCCAGCGAGTTTGCCCGGCTTGCTACAGCTCATGGCACCGTCGCGACCGTTTCGGATCCCCACGAGATCGCCAACGTGATGGGGATCGAAGGAATCGATTTCATGATCGCGGACGGAAAGAAAGTCCCCATGAAGTTTTTCTTCGGGGCGCCCAGCTGTGTCCCCGCCACATCGTTTGAGACCTCCGGAGAAAAGATCGACTCCGACGCGGTCTCACAATTGCTGAGTCGGGACGACATCCACTACCTCGCTGAAGTGATGAATTATCCCGGTGTCCTGGCTGGCGACCGCGAAGTCCTCCGGAAACTTGACGCGGCGCGCAAATTTGGCAAGCCCATCGATGGGCACGCACCCGGGCTGCTGGGCGAGGACGCGATTCGTTACATCGACGCTGGGATCAATACCGATCACGAATGCACGACGCTGGCGGAGGCCGAGCACAAACTGGCTCACGGCATGAAGATCCTGATTCGCGAGGGAAGCGCGGCGAAGAACTTTGACGCACTCTTTCCGCTGATCGACCGGCACCCCTCGTCCGTGATGCTCTGCAGCGATGACAAACACCCCGACGAACTTGCCGCGTCGCACATCAACGCGTTGGTCCGTCGCGCGGTTGAGCGAGGCTGCGATCTGTTTCACGTCTTGCAAGCGGCCTGCATCAACCCAGTTGAGCATTATCGGATCGACGTGGGCCAGCTCCGCGCAGGTGATCCAGCCGACTTCATCGTCGTCGCGGATTTGAGTTCGTGGGACGTACAAGAGACCTACATCGATGGCCATCTCGTGGCCAAAGACGGCCGCACCCTGATCAACCGAGTCGATACACCGGTCATCAACCGGTTTGAGTGCCGGCCAAAAAGTGCGAATGATTTTTTCCTGACGCGTAGCGACGGACCGGTCAGAGCAATCCTTGCAATCGATGGATCGCTGTCGACCAGGTCTGTGATGGTCGATCCCGAACGGGACACCGACGTTTCGATTCTCGCCGTGGTCAATCGGTATCACGACGCTCCGGTCGCAGTTTGTTTTGTGAAAGGATTTGGGATTAACCAGGGCGCGATCGCCTCTTGCGTCGCACACGATTCACACAACATTGTCGCAGTAGCCGCGGACGAGCAAGACATGGCCGTTGCAGTCAACCTGATCATCGAGAACCGTGGGGGAATCGCTGCGGTTTGCGGCAGTGAAAGTGAATTCCTGCCACTGCCCATTGCCGGGATCATGACGGCTGCCGACGGCAACGAGGTCGCAGACGCCTATGGCCGCATCGACGCGTTCGCCAAGGACACTCTCGGATCGGTCCTTTCGGCACCTTTCATGACGCTTTCGTTCATGGCCCTGCTTGTGATACCATCGCTTAAGTTGAGCGATCGAGGATTGTTCGACAGCGACCGATTCGAATTCGTTAACGCCTGAAAGAGAACCCGAGACGGGCGGCGTGCGTCATTCATCCTGACGACTGATCACTGTAAACTGGCAACTCTCTTGCCCCCTTCGTCTAGTGGCCCAGGACGCTGGATTCTCAGTCCAGAAACAGCAGTTCGACTCTGCTAGGGGGTATTGCTCAGGCGGATGGTGATGACGTTGAACCGGACCCTCGCTACGGATCATGGTGCACCACAATTCGTTGCAGGAGATTGAACACTGGAGCCAAAAAAGGCAGGCAAATAGCCTTTCAGAACGTTTTACGGCTTCGGCACTTGGATAGTTACAGGTCTCCTACGAAATTGCAGCGGTGCGGCCATGCCGGGCCTGTGGTCCGTTGGTTCAAATTCATAAGAAATCGTTTACACGTTCGCCATCGACATAGGCATTCACTACTGCAATGCCCTCCACACCGGCCCTCGCAATACTCAACGATGCCGAAACGCTTCAAGGGCTCAAGGTGCGGAGGATAAGTCGGCTCTGTTATCCGGGCTTGTTGCCATTCATCTCGTGCATTTTGCCGACCTCTGCCTGTCCGTTGCTCCAACCGTTTCGAAACGTTCGGGCAAGCCCGGCCCCTGCGACTCCGCCTAGCGGCCAACCAACCACAGTTGCGGCGCTCAGCACATCATTGTAAGTCCCGCCAATAGCAACCCAAGTTACCGCTGCAATTCCCCCAGCAGAGTGCGCAATCAGTATCCGCCTGATACTCGTTCCCGCGATGGCGCCGGCGATCAACCACCCAAAGCCGCAAATCACTGCCGCCCCGACGACTGCGGTTGTGAGGCTCGGTCCATTTCGCGTTCCGGTTCGCGGATCATTAACGTAGATGAAGTAAATCGCGGCTGCGGCACCGACGCTTCCCACGATGCCGAGAAACAGCGCGCCGTAATACCAAGGACGAGGACGTGATGCCGAATCCGAAGTGGTAACGCGTGGCGGTTTGTACGGGTTGTCTTTCGGGTTGTTAATCAATCGCTCCTGCACCCCATTGTCCATTTCTCACCTTGGCGCGACTTGTGATCCGCACGGACAACCTGAGGTCCACGCACCGCAGGTCGGGCCGACCTGCAGGTGCTAGTGCTTCATGCGACCGCGGAATCAGTGCTCGTGGTCGAAGTCGGGTTCTTTTCCTTCGTACGCCCGATACAAATCAAAAATTGATTTCTCAAGCGTTTTTGCGGTTTCCGGATCGGCCGACTGCTTGCATTTCATCGCCGCGACGATGACTTCGTGCGCTGCCTTGAGTTGCTTCATGTAGTCGGGACTGTCGACTTTGATTCGCTGGGCCAGGAAGTAATGCGTGATCGTGTCCTGGATTCTGGTCGCATGGTCTTCTTTCGTTTGGATCCATCGGCCCAATTGGTTGATCGCTTGCGCGTCACGTTCGCCGCCGGCGATTTCGTGCAGTTGCAATTGTGCCTTGGAAATCGTGTGCTCGTCTTCGAGAAGTTGCTCAAACCGCAGCTGGTCACCATAGATTCCGCAGGGCACCTGGCAGTGAGCCATCGCGACCGAGGTGAACAGGCAGAGAACGGCAAGGGAAAGGAGGGAACGGATCATGGTTGGAACTCCAGGTTCAAGTAATTTGGGTCTGTTTCCGTGGCCAACAATATAAACGGACGACGCCGTAGCTGCACTCGCGTACGTCCCTTTTTCGGGGGCTACGATCACGGTTGCCACGGGATGAATCGAGGCGTGAGGACACCAGCTTGTTTCCACCCCGGCCGCAACGCGGGGGTCGGACGTCGTAGCAGCGCTTCCGGAACTCGTTTCTCTCGGTCCGGACTACGTGTGTGATGTGTGTGATGTGTGCTCAGGATCACGGCGGATGTAGGCCGGAACGAGCTCTGCGAGCTCCGGCGATCGCGGTACGCCGTCAAGGGCAATCCGGGAATTGCGAGCGGGCTTCCGGAACTCGTTTCCCTCGGTCCGAACTACGCGTGATGCATTTGCTTAGCGTAGCGATTTTCCGACCATGTTGACCAACAGCGAGTTGGAGACGTTGTTGCCGAAATCGCTGTGAC
>JAHELS010000304.1 GCA_024644085.1 Rhodopirellula sp. | reverse complement strand
GAATCGAAGCGGTCATTTGGACCGACACGGTCCAGACGGTTGTTCTGTTGGGCGGCGCGCTGGTAGCGCTGTTGATGTTGATTTCGGGTATCGACGGCGGATGGAGTGGTTTTGTTTCCGCGGGCAGTGAGTCGGGAAAGTTTTCGATCGCGAATTTTCACTGGGATGCGACCAGCGGGCAGGTGGCGTTGTGGGTGATCGTCATCGGCGGCATCGGCCAGAATTTGTCGTCGTACACCGCGGACCAGGCGGTGGTTCAGCGGTACATGACGACTGAAACGCAAGCACTTGCGGCGCGATCGATCTGGACCAATGCCCTGCTTGCGATACCGGCGACGTTGCTGTTCTTTGCAATCGGGTCGGCGCTGTTTGGGTATTACCATTCGCACCCGGAGAAACTCGATCCAACGACAACCACCGACCAGGTCTTTCCGTTGTTCATTGCGCACGAAATGCCAATCGGGGTGGCGGGGTTGATCGTGGCTGGTGTTTTCGCGGCGGCGCAGTCGACGGTATCGACCAGCATGAACTCCACCGCGACCACGGTCGTCACCGATTTTCTGAGACCGTTGAACGTGTTCGCAAGCGATCGTGCGTACCTGCGTGCGGCCCAGTTCTTGACGTTTCTAATCGGTGTTGCCGGGACGTGGATCGGTTTGTTGTTCGTCGATCCCGACATCAAGTCTCTGTTTGACCAGTTTTTGAAGGTGATCGGTCTGTTCATGGGAGTGTTGGGAGGTTTGTTTGTGCTCGGCGCAATGACAAAGCGGGCCAACAGCACCGGTGCGCTGATCGGGGCGATCGTTGGAGCGGCCGTGATGTATGGAATTTGGAAATACACTTCGATCCAGGCCTATCTTTACACCGTCTCGGGAATCACGACCTGCGTCGCGGTCGGTTACGCGGCCAGCGTGTTGTTGCCGGGGAAAGACCGCGATCTTTCGGGCTTGACCGTCTATACGCTCGAACGGGGTGCAGAGTGACCCTGTCACGCGAAAGCAAAATGCGGCGCATGAAAACAGAATGCGGCGATCGGGTGCGTCAAGGTTCGAGGGCGCAAATGAAGGTCGCGCAGACGTAATGGACACAGCATCGAAACAACGACTGCTCGCCGTTTACCGTGATGGGTTGCTCGAAGACACCTTGCCGTTCTGGCTTCGGCACTGTGTTGATCGCGAACATGGCGGATTCATGATGGCGCTTGACCAGGACGGCACGGTGGTCGACACCGACAAGGGCGTGTGGCAGCAGGGGCGATTCACGTGGTTACTCGGCGAGCTTTACAACACCGTCGAGCCACGCAGCGAATGGTTGGAACTCGCCCGCCACGGGGCCGATTTTATCGACCGGTTTTGTTTCGATCTCGATGACGGGCGAATGTGGTTCCATGTGACTCGCGATGGCCGGCCGATTCGAAAACGCCGGTATGCGTTCAGCGAAAGTTTCGCAGCGATCGCGTACGGCGAGCTCGCAAAGGCCACGGGTAGTTCCGAGTATGCCGACAAGGCGGGGCGGGCATTTCGGCGATTCGTCGATCACAATCTGAATCCGGTCAACACACCGGCGAAATTCACCGACACCCGGCCGACACGCAGTCTCGGGTTCCCGATGATCACGATCGCAACGGCGCAGGAATTACGTGACTCGATCGGTATGGACGACGCCGATGCCTGGATCGACCGCAGCATCGAATCGATTGTGCAGTATCACGTCAAGGAGGAATTTCAATGCGTGATGGAAACTGTCGATCTTGACGGCGGTATGATCGATCATTTCGATGGCCGCACGCTCAACCCTGGCCACGCCATCGAGGGTGCATGGTTCATCATGTGGGAGGGGATGCACCGCGGCGATGATTCATTGATCTCGGTCGGGTGCAAAATGCTCGATTGGATGTGGGCACGCGGCTGGGATCGCGAGCACGGCGGTATCTTGTACTTCACCAGCGTCGATGACCGCCCGGTCCAGGAGTATTGGCACGACATGAAATTCTGGTGGCCGCAAAACGAAGCGATCATTGCGACGTTGCTGGCGCACCATTTGACGGGCGAGGCAAAGTACGAACGTTGGCACAAGCAAGTCCACGAATGGGCCTACGAACATTTCCCCGATCCGGCCAATGGCGAGTGGTATGGCTACCTTGACCGCACGGCACGCGTGACTTCCACGTTGAAAGGGAACCTGTGGAAGGGGCCGTTTCATCTGCCGCGGATGCAGCTCATTTGCTGGCGAATCCTGTCCATGTGAGATCCGCTGATCCCGGGCCAATGGCCACAAATCGCGGAATAAAGGCTTCCTGTGTCCCCATCGCGATCGCTTCGTGTTTACAATTCGGGGCGGGCAAAATCCACCGAACAATCCCATTTCGACTAAATCCCACCTCGAGGATGTGAATGATGCAGAACGACCCAAATCGTCGGAACTTCCTGAAGAAAACTACGGCCGCGGCAGCTGGTGCGGCGTTGACCAGCACGGTTGCCAGAACTGCCCACGCGGCGGGCAGCGACGAGATTCGCTTTGTCTTGATCGGATGCGGCGGCCGGGGCAGCGGCGCGTCGATGAACATCATGAGCACCAAGGGCAACGTCAAGTTGGTCGCGATGGCCGATCCCTTTGTCGATAAAGCGGAGATGGCGCTGAACCGGCTCAGCAAAGGTGAGAACGAGAACAAGGTCGATGTACCGAAGGAACGCATCTTCGGAGGGCTCGACGGTTACAAGAAAGCCATCGATATTGACTGTGACTTGGTCGTGATCGCGACTCCGCCCGGTTACAAGCCACAGCAGTTCGAGTACGCGGTCAACAAGGGTCGCCACGTGTTCATGGAGAAACCGGTCGCCTCGGATGCCGTCGGCGTGCGCCGCGTGCTTGATTCGGTCGAACAGTCCAAGAAAAAGAATCTGATGGTTGGGATCGGATTGCAGCGGCGCCATGAGCCCCGCTACATGCAAACGATCGATCGGATTCACGACGGTGCCATCGGCGATATCATCACCCAGCGCGTGTATTGGAACGGCGGTGGGATCTGGTACCGCAACCGCACGCCCGATCAGAGTGAAATGGCTTTCCAGACCAACAACTGGTACCACTTCAATTGGCTCTCGGGTGACCAGATCTGCGAGCAACACATTCACAACCTCGATGTGGGTTGTTGGGTCAAGGGTGAATACCCGGTCGAGTGCAACGGGATGGGCGGTCGCGAGCAGCGAATGGATGGCGATGCCTCCAAGTCACAGATCTTCGACCACACGTTCTGTGAGTACACGTTCGCCGACGGAACGAAGATGTTCAGCCAGGGCCGGCACCTTCGCGGTGGATGGAATCATGTCGGCGAAGCGGTCCACGGATCCAAGGGAACCTCGGACCCGTCGAGCTGGATCGAAGGCGAGAACGCCTGGAAGTTCACCGGTGATTCGCCCAACGGTCACCAACAGGAACAGCACGATTTGATCGAAGCCCTGATGCGGGGCGAGATCTACAACGAAGGCGAGTATGGTGCGAAGTCAACCTTCTGCGCGATCCTTGGCCGCGAAGCCTGCTACAGCGGCAAGGTGATCAAGTGGGACGAGTTAATGGAAAAGGGCCGTGAATTGGCGCCCGGCATCGACAACTACACGCTCGATACTCCGCCGCCCACGCTTCCGGATGAAAACGGACTTTATCCCGTTCCGGTTCCGGGCAAGTACGACCCGTTCGCATAATCGAACCGGCGTCTTCTTTTTCAAGAATCCAATCAGCGTCGTCGTCTCGAGTCACCTCGGGGCGACGACGCTTTTTCATTTCCCTTTGACGCGGTGGGCCGGGTCGGCTCGTTGTTCTTTGGGAAAATGCACTTTCAAGTGTGAGGCCGAGCCGCCCGGATCATTGGTTGCTTCGTCCGGCGAGCCGGAGAGCGGCTGATCCGGCTGTTCCGCCGCCGCGCTCGTCACGTCAGATGATTCGCTTTCGATTCCGCCGATCGCCGCGCCGGCAACGGCGGCTTTGATCGGCGCCCCGCTGGAATCGGTGCGAGGTTTGAACCATCGACCCAGCGGTCCGGCCAATAGCGCGGGCAGAAAGATCAGGTCGCCCGCCAGTGCGGTGGCCAACATGACCAGCATCAGCGTCCCGAAACGCTGGGTCGGCGTGAATGTCGAAAGCGCGAACACGAACAGACCGAGTCCGCCAACGATGGTTGTCTGGGTCATCGCCGGTCCGACTCGCCGATACGTTTCGATGACGGCCTCGACCCGGTTCATGCCGCGATCGAGGTGTTCGCGAAACCACGCGAGAAAGTGAATCGTATCGTCCACCGCGACACCCATTGCGACCGATGCGGTCATCATCGTTCCGATGTCGATCTCGATTCCCATGTGGCACATCACGCCGAAAATCAACATCACGGGAAACACGTTGGGGATCATCGCGACAAGACCGGCAGCCAACCCGTTGCCGAAGTTGCTCGGCGAGAACCATCCGAAGGGAACGCGGCCGGGATTGAGCAGCAGAATCATCACGCCGGCGATCAACACAAACGCCAGTGCGATCGAATCACCGAGGCTGCCCAGCAAGGTTCGCTGTGCCTTGTAGACCACCGGGATCACGCCGGTGTAAATCACCTGCAGCGATCCCGCCCCTTCGACATCAGGAATCCGGCCGGGTAACAAAGCGGGGCGCACGGGCCGGGCTAGTATTCCTTCCCCATCAACCAGGCGGTGGGCTGCGGAGAAATCCGACATCTTAAAAACATCGCTGCCGACCCAGACGACCGCATCAAAACTGGTGACGACACGTTCCCATTTTTCGTTGCGCGTCAGCTCCGCGGCCTTCTCGGCGGTGACCTCGAGATACTCGGGCTTTTCGATTCTCTCGCCGCGCAGCAGTTCACCCAGTGTGGCGAGGTAAGTCGATCGGGCGTCGATCTTGCCGTCGGGCGAAAGCAACTCGGATTGCTGAAGATTTGCCGGTCGCTCGCTGCCGACGACCAACACGCGCGGCTTGCCATCGAGCTTGCCATCGTTGTCGGCCGTCAATTGCGCAAGTAACTCGTCGCGGGTGTCATAAGCTCTCAGAACCGGTTCAACCGATTCCCGCAGCGTCGAGATGAATTGGCCGTAATCGACATCCGAAAGTGCGGCGACGCGCAGAGAGATTCGCCACAGTTCGCTCCCTTCGTAGCGACCCGTTTTCTCGATACGCAGGTAGTCATTGTCACGCAGGTCATCACCCGCCTGCACCAGCTCGCGGTTGAATTTTGTCCGGATCGGGTTGTAGTTGTTGGTGGGTGAAGGCAATGGCGGCAGAAAGGTATCGGCGCTCATTGCCTGGCCGACAATGTCGCGACCGGGTTCTCCGAGCGTTTGATGAACGACGGTGCGAATCCGGGAGACCGCTTCGACTCGCTCGAGCATTTCGAGAGCCTGGATGGACGACGGAGTCGAATCCTCGGATTGCTCGCCTTCGGTCTTGATGCTCGTGCGGGCCTGCATCGATGGCGGCACTCGCACGATCAACTCCATCGGCACAAGCTTGCCGAAGTTGTCCTCCAACCAAGCGTAGTCAGCAATGATCCGCGATTCCGGATCGAACAGCTTCAGCAGTTGCACCGACGTGCGGATCTTGAACAGACCAAGTCCGCCGAGCAACAGCACGATCATGCAGGTGGTGCTGACCAGGGCATGGTGCGAGGTGATCCAGCGTCCCACCGAGGCCCACCACTCGGACAATCGGCTCTCGGGCAACGGCTCGTCACGTTTCGCCTTTTCATCTTCGGAGATCACCGAGGGGGCAAACGTTTGCAACGCGGCCGGCAAATACGAGAACAGCACGGCGAGCGTCATGATCACGCCGATGGCCGAGTAGAGACCGAAGTTGCTGATCGGCGTCAGGTTGCTGGTGAACAGCGATATCAGTCCGATTGCCGTGGTCAACGACGCCAACGTGCAGGGCAATAACGCGTGCCGCAGCGCACGACCGGCCGCACCCCGCTCGCCGCGGGAGCGCACTTCATCGCGATAATAGTTGACGACGTGGATCGCACCGGAGAGTCCGAGTACGTAGACCAGCGACGGCATGCTCATCAAGATCGCGTCGACGCGACCCGATGTCCACCAAACGATCGCCATGCTCAGCATCGCCGAAGTCCCACCGACGATGAAGACCATGATCGTGATCTTGATGCTGGTAAAACAAAGGTACGACAACACAACGC
>JAHELS010000085.1 GCA_024644085.1 Rhodopirellula sp. | reverse complement strand
GTAAAAAAATGAATGACGATTGCGACGTCCGCCGCGCCTTGGTCGCGGTCGGGTAAAATTTTGTTCGATCTACCCAATTATGATTCTTATGACTGCGAGGATTCTTCGATGACATCGGCCTTCCTTCGGCTACACATTGCCACGTTGATCGGGATCTTGATGGTCTCGGTTGACGCGACACCTGCGCCCGGCGATTCGCTTGCCGGGTCTCGCCCGAACATCGTTCTGGTCATGACCGACGACCAGGGGATGGGGGATCTGTCGTGCATGGGCAATGAAGTTCTACGAACACCGAACCTCGACCAGTTCTACACGCGATCGACACGGTTTACCGATTTTCACGTCAGCCCGACGTGCGCTCCAACGCGATCGGCGATCTTCAGCGGCCGTCACGAATTTCGCAACGGCGTGACCCATACGATTCGCGAGCGTGAACGGATGGCGCTCTCCACGACGACGTTTCCGCAACTGCTCGAGAATGCCGGCTACGCAACAGGCATCTTCGGAAAATGGCATCTCGGTGACGAAGACGAATACCAGCCCTACAACCGTGGCTTTACCGAAACCTTCATCCACGGCGCCGGCGGGATCGGCCAGAGCTACGAAGGAAGTTGCGCCGACTTTCCGCCGAACCAGCGTGGCGAGGGACGGTACTTTGACAACGCAATCTTGCACAACGATACGATCGTGCAAACCGAAGGGTTTTGCACGGACGTCTTTTTTCAGGCCGCACTTGGTTGGATGCAGACGCAACACGAAGCGGGGACGCCGTTCTTCGCGTACATCGCTCCAAATGCTCCGCATGGCCCAATGATCGCCCCGGAGAAATACAAGAAGCGATTTCGCGATCAAGGATGGGACGGAAACACACAGGGCCGTTACGGGATGATCGAAAACATCGATGACAATTTCGGATTGCTGGTGAAGAAACTCGACGAGTGGGATTTGTGGGACGATACGCTGGTGATCTTCATGACCGACAACGGCCAGGCTGGTCGCACCGGCCGGCTCAATGGCGAGCGGACTACGATGTTCACCGCAGGATTCAAGACCGGAAAGGGATCGCCCTACGAAGGTGGCACCCATGTGCCTTCGTTCTGGCGATGGAAGGATCGACTCGGCGAGGGAGTAGATATCCCGGCATTGACGGCACACATCGACTTGTTCAAGACCTTTTGCGAACTTGCCGGAGCGAAGACTCCGCCGGGCATCCAACCGATCGACGGGCGAACCCTGTTGCCGCTGTTGGAAAACCCTGAAGCCGATTGGTCTGATCGCAGCTTGTTCGTGCACCAGGGCCGGTGGGCGAAGGGTGATGATCCAAACGAAAGCAAGTTCAAGAACTGTGCCGTCCGCACGCAGCGATGGCGGTTTGTAAACAACAAGGAACTTTACGATATCGCGTCGGATCCACTGGAGCAGAACGATGTAGCCGATGAACACCCGGATGTGATCGCAGAGTTAAGGAAAGCGTACGACCAATGGTGGGCCGAAACCGTTCCTTTGATGGTCAATGAAGACGCACCCTATTCTCCGGTCCATCCCCAGGTGGTTCGGTACGAACAACAGTCGAAGGACCGGGGCATCCCCAAGTGGTCACCGCCGCAGTTGTAAGTGGAGCGGCAATCAAACCCTTGTCGGTCACGAATGATCGAAAGCGAAACGTAATGGTCGCGGCCGATGAACGATCGATTTTCATCCGGTCGTGCCCGTTCGAATCGCAGGGGTGATGGCAATCCCGTACCCGTGTCCACTACGATACGCACCTTGACCGTCCAGGGAGTTTTGACGTGCAGAAATCGATTGGTGTGCTGACCAGCGGCGGCGATTGTCCCGGCCTTAACGCGGCGATTCGGGGTGTCGGTAAAGCGGCGATTGAAAAGTATGACATGTCGGTCATCGGTTTCTGTGACGGATTCCGAGGATTGGTCCAGGATCGGATCTTGCGCGTCAGCAGCGATCAATTGACTGGCATCCTGACCGACGGGGGTACGATTCTCGGCACCAGCCGTGATAAGCCTCATAAAATGCCGATCGGCAACAAGACCGAGGACATGATTGATGCCGCGGTCGACACCTACCGCCGGCATGCACTCTCGGCGGTGGTCTGTATCGGTGGTGGCGGCACACAGAAGAATGCAATCCGGTTGGCCGATGCCGGGCTCAACGTGGTGACGTTACCCAAGACGATCGACAACGACATCTACGGGACGGACGTCTCTTTCGGGTTCGATACCGCTCTTCAAATAGCAACCGAAGCGATCGATCGCTTGCACTCGACGGCAACCAGCCACCATCGCATCATCGTCGTCGAAACGATGGGGCATCGCGCGGGTTGGCTTGCCCTCGGAGCTGGAATTGCCGGCGGTGCCGATGTGATTCTGATTCCCGAGATTCCCTATTCGGTTGATGTGGTCGCCACAGCGATTCGGCATCGCGCGCAGCGCGGTCGTCGGTTCAGCATCGTCGTGGTGGCCGAAGGCGCAATGACGGCCGAGGAAGCGAAAACGATTAACAAGTTTGTCGACCGGAAAAAGAACGCCGAATCGAAACGTGATCGAAAAGAGGCCACGTCCAAGCTGGATGCTTTTCATGAGAATCATGTCGGCCACACTCTCAAGTTGTCAGAACAGCTGGAGTCAATGACTGGAATCGAATCGCGACTGACGATTCTGGGTCATCTCCAGCGTGGTGGCACCCCATCGGCGGCGGATCGAATCCTGGCGACGCGACTTGGCACAGCCTGCGCCGGATTGCTTCATGATGAGATGTACGGCGTGATGGTGGCATCGCGGTCGAATGGAATCAAGCCAATTCCGCTATCCGATGTCGCCGGAAAGAAAAAGCTTGTTCCGATGGATCACCCCTGGGTCGTCGCAGCACGAATGACCGGCGTGTGCCTGGGTGAACCCTGATGCGTTGCATGTCGGTTCGAATGGAAAAGACCTAGCTGCTTGCCTGCGACCGCCCCAAAGGCCCTCCTGTATGGACTCCATCGCGACGCGTCAAAGATTCTGGCTCGTGTTCCTGTTGTTCCTGCACACAGTGAACACGTACATGGATCGCGTCTGCATTTCGGCGGCGAAGGGGTCGATGCAAAAGGACATCGTCGGTCTTGATGATCAGATGATGGGGTACGCGTTCGGCATCTTCGCGGTCGGGTACGCGTTGTTCCAGATTCCGGCGGGTTGGTTCAGCGACCGTGCCGGTCCCCGCCGCGCGCTGACAGTCGTCGTGATCGTTTGGAGTTTGTTCACGGCGATGACCGGTGCCGTGTTCACGGCGATTTCGCTTTTGATCGTGCGATTCCTTTTCGGTGTTGGCGAAGCCGGCGCCTACCCGGGAGCAACGCGGGCGCTTTACAGCTGGTTGCCGGCAAAGGAGCGCGGGCTCGGCCAGGGAATCTTTCACTCCGGTGCACGCGTCGGAGCTGCGTTGTCGTTGATTGTCATGCCGTGGGTGATCGGCGCGATTGGTTGGCGGATGACCTTTGTTGCCAACGCATTGATCGGATTGGTGTGGGGAGTCATCTGGTGGACGTGGTATCGCGATGATCCGGCAAAGCACTTCCGCGTTAACGCCCGCGAAGTCGATTTGATTCGCCAGGGGATTGCCGAAGAGGCAGCGACCGAGACGAAGGTGCCCTACATCCAGGTGGTCACGTCGATGAACGTCTTGCTGGCGATGTTTCAGTACGCGGCCAGCAACATTACCTTCTTTATCAGCATCACATGGTTGCAACCTTATCTCGTTGAAACATTCGGTGCCGAGTACGCGTATTTGGCGTCACTTCCTCTGTTATGCGGAGCGGTCGCACTTTGGGTATCCGGTTATTCGGTCACATTGCTGCACAAGATGGGGATGCCGGTATTGTCGCGGCGATTGCCTGCAATGATCGGGTATTCACTCGGGGCGATCGGGTTGCTGTTGTCTACCCAGGCCACGGAGTCGACATCGGTATGGACGTTCATTGCCTGTTTCTCATTGGCGATTTTTGGCGTTGAAATGACCCTCAGCCCGAGTTGGGCTTTCTGCATGGACATCGGCGGATCCCGGTCTGGCGCTGTTTCGGCGGCCATGAACATGGTCGGAAACATGGGAGCCGCGGTGAGCGCCGTTGCATTCCCATACTTCGTGGCCAACGTGACGGTGCCGAGAATCGCTGAAACGACCGGAACGGCGAATTCGTTCTTTCTGTTTGCTGCGACCATGAACATTCTCGCCGTGGTCGCATGGATATTCATGAACCCACAGCGTCGAATGAAGGAGATCTCGGCGGCGGCGCTAAAGATCCGTCTCGGCCTGTTTCTCGCTCTGTTCGTCCTGGTGATCACCGCCTTGGTGTACACAAAATTCTTTTACCAACCAGCTCCATCTGAGGATGCGGAAAAAGTAGAAGCTCGCGCTGGTTTCGTGATAACGGGGGCTTTTGCATGAGCTGCTTGAAAGGTGTTGCCGTCGGTGCGGGCTACTTCAGCCAGTTTCATTTTGACGCGTGGTCGCGGATCGAGGATGTCAAGCTCGCAGCGATTTGCGATGTGAGCGCACAAGCGGGCCAGGACGCTGCTGCGAAGTATGACGTGCCCAAGACGTACGTCGACTTTGTTGAAATGCTGGAGATCGAAAAGCCGGACTTTGTTGACATCATCACCCGTCCGGACTCGCATCATGCCTTGGTCACCGAAGCTGCTAAACGTGGAATCGCGGTGATATGTCAAAAGCCGCTGGCACCGACGTTTGACCAGGCACGCAGTATCGTCGAGCTTGCCGATTCGGCCGGCACCCGGTTGATGGTGCACGAGAATTTTCGCTTCCAACCATGGTACCGAGAAATCCGCAGGCAACTCGATTCAGGCGCGGTTGGTGACACATTGCATTCGATCTCGTTCCGATGTCGTACCGGTGATGGTTGGCAGGAAGACGCGTACATGAGTCGCCAGCCCTATTTTCGTGAGATGCCAAGACTGCTGGTCTTCGAAACGGGAGTTCATTTTGTCGACACGTATCGATACCTGGCGGGAGAAATTGACGGGGTCTACGCGTCGCTGCGTCGATTGAATCCAGATATTTCCGGAGAGGATTCCGCGACCGTGCTGTTTGAATTCAATTCGGGGGCGACCGGAATCTGGGACGGCAACCGATATAACGAGCCGACCTCGGCTGACGCACGTTTCACTTTCGGCGATGCGTTAATCGAAGGGAACCGCGGTTCGCTTCGACTGTACGGTACCGGCCGGCTCACGATCCAGCCTCTCGGAGAAACGGAGAGAGACGTTGATTACGACTTTCATCGACGTGGATTTGCTGGTGATTGTGTTTTGGCAACGCAGTGTCATTTTGTCGAATCACTGCGCAGCGGCGAACCTTTCGAAACGAGCGGCCGCGAATACTTGAAGACGCTCCGGGTGGTGGAAGCGATTTACGAATCCGCGAATTCCGGCTCACCGATCCGCGGATTGCAGGAGAATCTTGATGCGAGTGATTGATTTGAGCCTCGACGTCGGTAACGACATGCCAGGTGTCGAAATTACAGTGGCGAAGCGTTTGGAGGTCGAAGGGTGGAACGCGACAACCTTGTCGCTCTACTCGCACAGTGGGACACACATGGATGCGCCCCGGCACTTCTTGCCTGGCGGCGCGACTTTGGATCAACAAGATTTGTCGGTTTGCGTTGGAAAGGCAACGCTCGTTGACCTCGCTCCGGCAAACCCGAAGCAGCTCATAGAAGTGGATGACCTCGGCTGGCTCGTCGACGCAATCGAGCCACGTGCCCGGCTTCTGTTTCGAACCGATTGGCACAAGCGATATGGAACTCCCGAGTATCGTGATCAATTGCCACGAATCTCCCTCGACCTTGCAAAGTGGTTGGTACAGAAAGAGGTGGCGATGATCGGGGTCGAGCCCCCGTCGGTTGCCGATGTGAATAACGCTCGCGAACTCACCGAAGTCCATCAGACTCTGTTCCGCGGGAACGTATTGATTGTCGAAGGACTTGCAAATCTCGACCAAATCACGAGCTCGACCGTCGAGTTCATCGCATTGCCGCTGAAAATTGTTGAGGGTGACGGTTCGCCGGTGCGAGCGGTCGCGATTGAAACGTAGACGACTTCGAAATCAAACTCCTCCTTGCGCTTTGGAAGTAAACGCTACATGTCTGCCTATCGAATCGCATTGCTGCCGGGCGACGGCATCGGACCCGAATGCATGGATGCCACGCGAGTGGTGCTCGATCAACTTATCGCATCGACGTCGGGATTGGAGTTGACGTTCACTTCGCATCGCGCCGGCGCCGAACTGTATCGCGAGACTGGTGTGACCTTGCCCGATGACGTCGTCGCTGATTGCATTGCGGCTGATGCAGTGTTGCTATCGGCGATCGGATTGCCCGACGTTCGCCAGGTTGATGGCACGGAAGTCCAGCCGACGATGATGGTCGGGCTTCGACGAGCACTGGGCGTTCATTCCGCCGTACGCCCCGTGAAACTGTTTGAGGGTGCTCCGTGCGCGCTGCGTGATACTGGTCCCGGTATCGATTTCGTCATCGTTCGGGAAAACCTCGAAGGGCTATTCGCATCGTTTGGTGGCGGAAGCAAGGTGGGCGACGAGGTCGCGACCGACACTTTGGTGATCACGCGAAAGGGTACGAGCCAGGTTTCCGATTTTGCTTTTCGGCTTGCCCGTCGGCGCGGCGGTCGCCCGAGCGATGGAAGAAAGTGTGTCACGTGTGTCGACAAGGCGAACGTGTTTCGCAGCTTCGCGTTTTTTCGCGAGGTTTTCTTTGACGTGGCGCGTTCCTACTCGGACGTCGAGAGCGACGCGGTGTACGTCGATGCGATGAGTCTATACATGGTTCAAAACCCCTGGGACTTTGACGTGTTGGTCATGGAAAACCAATTCGGCGACATCCTGTCGGATCTGGGGGCTGGATTGGTCGGAGGGCTCGGCCTGGGGCCGTCGGCCGAGATTGGCGATCAGCACGCGTTGTTCCAACCTTCGCACGGCTCGGCGCCACAGCTCGCGGGTAAAAACGTCGCCAATCCGATGGCCACCATGCTGTCAGCTGCCATGATGATGGATTGGCTCGGCGAGAAGCACGGGGATTCAGTCTGCGTTCGGGCTGGTGAAGCCTTGGAGAATGCCGTTGCCGATGTATTGAAGGAGTCCGAGGTCCGAACGCCTGACCTCGGTGGCTCGTCATCGACGACGGACGTTGCCCAGGCCGTGGCCGGCACCATCCGGGACAGGGCTGAGTGATTCGGTTCCAGCGGGCCATCGTTCGGCGCGCACGCCTGCCGGTCGGATTGCGGTGCGACGACCGGCGGCGAGCCCTTTGGGTGGGAACCGTGACGCCTAGACGGCCGGGGCATGGTAACCGCCTGTATTGCGGCCGGAAACCTCGAATTACAATGATGGTTCACGATCCGATGGGGGCGTGCCAAACCGGGACCCATTCAGGGCGGACTGGCAATGAGCGAATCAATCGACGACGAGTATGACGATTTCATTTCGTACCGACCGCCTTGGTCTGCCGTGCTCGGGCTGTTCATGCTGATCACGGTCGCCGCCTTGGGACTCGCGATCTTTCTGTCCGTGAGCGAATCCGAAGAAGCTGAGCCGACCGACGCAACAGTCGCTGGGAACGTCGACATGGACGCACTCAACCGCCGGTTTGATGACATGGATGCAGAAATGCAACTTCACATCGAACAGAATCGAAGATTGTTCGACGATCGCCCCCGCTAGCGGCCAACACCGTGTCGAGTTGGGCCGCGGCCATGAGGCGGAAAGCGCGAATTAATTCTCGAGCGCCCCTCGCTCAGTTCGGCCGGCGCACAGTTCGGCCGGCGCACAGTTAACGACCGAGTTGATTCCGGATCGTTCAGCTTGGAATCAAAACCAACAGCGTCAAGCTTTAAAACTGACGCCGATAAAGTTGGTTTGGAATTCCGCGCGGAATCAGTCGCCCGCTTTCTCGCTCACGAATTCACGTGAGTTCGATTGCCGCGAGTCATCTCAGTGTCGGTAGCAAAGATCGATGGCCGCATCGGCAACGCAGCAGTGGAATGCAAATTGCACGCTTGGACAGCCTCGCGTCAGTTTCTGTGGTACGTATCGACGACCCGACTGATGCATTGATGAGGAATCCAGTCCAAGGCAGGGTAGCCAAGGGTCAACCTATCTCTCTCAGGAGAAACAACAGTGAAGAAGTCAGTATTGATTGCGACCTGCGCCGCAGCCATCGCGTTGCCATCCACCCTGTCCGCCCAGGAGGTTCTCGACCGCGCGCGTGACGCGGTGGAGAACACGGCCGAATCAACGGCGCGATCAGCCGAAGAAGCATTCGATCGAACCGTCGAAGCAGCCGAAAACACCGGTCAACGCGCGGCACAGGCAATCGACAATGCCGCCGACAATGCTCGCGCCGAAGCCGAAAACACGTTCAACGCGACGGTCGACGAGGGTCGCCAGGAATTGCGCGATCTCGAAAGCGAAGCTCAGCTTCGCAATGAAAACCAGCTTCGCAGTGAAAACCAATGGCAGGATTCCGATCCCGCACGGAACAACTCGCAGCTCCAGCCGCAAATGGATAATCGCTACCGCAGCGGATATCGCGGAGAGCTGCAAAATGCGAATACCGGCCAACACGGCTGGAACCAAGGCATGGCATCGAACCCTGCGGTGACCGATGGCCGAGTCTACGTGCTTCGTCACGACCGGTTCGGACGCGAGTTCATTTGCGTCAATGGTCAAGCTGTCTACTTCGACAACCAAGGGACCAGCTCAGCCGCTCAGCAGTCGTCGGACAGCAACCGCTATCGCGCAGGCTATGGCAGTTACGACGCTCAGGGCGAACGAACCGAAACGAGTTCGCACACACGCTTCGATGCTACCGGCGTCGCGCCCGCAACTGATGAGTCGACCGACAGCCAGATTCGTACCGAAGATGAGGCGAATGTCGATTCCCCAACTGACGACAACCGAGCAAACATTGACGCCGAAGCCCGTTTGAATGAAACCGGCGCCGATGCCAACCTTGACGCTCGCACTCGAGACTCACGCCAGGGTCAGACGTTGGATGCTGAAGTTGATGCCGACACCAATATTGATAACAATTCCGAAATCAATGCGGATGCGGAAATTAAAACGGATGCAAATCTCGAAACCAACCGGAACGCAACCGATGATTTGAATCTCGAAGCCGAAACCGATGTCGACATCGACACCGAGCTGTAGGGTAAAGATTCAGATTCGTTCGTGATCAACGATATCGCCCCCGCCGAACGGCGGCGGGCGATTTTTTTGAATTAAGCTTTCTGGGTGCGACGAGGGTATCATGAGAGGGTATCGCAGTTCCAGGTGAGCCAACGAAAGGAAAATGAAAGCATGACAGGATGACGGACAACTCGGACAATACTCTGTTTGGCCTTTCACCCAAACGCTACGGCGTCACTTCGCTCACGGCGGCTTGTCTTGCCTTTGTGAGTTGGCCCCTGATGGTGGTAATTGGTTTTCTGATGGTTTATGTCGCAGCCCTGCTTGCACTGGTTGCGGTTGTCTCGGGTCTGATGGGCGTCGGTTCTGGGATTTACTACAAGGAGTACGCCGGGACCGTGATGGGTGCCCTCGGCGTTGCACTCTGTTGTACAGGTGTCGTTGTCATTATCTCAGCCCTGACACAGTTCTGAGCGATCAACGTTCCCAGCCTCCGTGATCTTGCATTGCCAATGGGAGTCGTGCTCGACGGAGACCATCACGAGAAGACTCGGGTCCGTTCGAACCGGGCCGCAACAGCGAGAAACGCTGCGTGTCAAGCAAAATGCCCAATGAACGATGGGCTGTATCAGAAAGAAAAGTCGGGGCGACACGATTCGAACGTGCGACCTCCTGCTCCCAAAGCAGGCGCTCTAGCCAGGCTGAGCTACGCCCCGATGTTTTCCGACTTTTCATCGCCGGATGACATTGGATTCCGCGTAGAGTAGCGGACGGATCAAAATTGGGAAAGGTTCACATCAACCGAATTCTCGCGGTTTGCCCGGGCATCCCGAATTCAGTGCAAATCGCCGCGTCGGCTCCCGCGTGGACCGGCCTGCCGGCTCATGGATCGCCGTTGACGGCAAAGTTCAGAATCCGGACCGCATGGCCGCTGCTCTCGCGATTCTTTGCCGGGGCGATCCGGATCGTAACCTCGTGCGGGCCATTGGCAAGTTCGCCATCAAGCACGACAGTGCGCGGGTAATGCAGCCCTTTGCTGTAGCGGTGATAAAGATCCGTGCTGCGCGGCTTGCCCCCGTCGATCGAATACTCGATCGTGCCCGCATCAGGACCGGCCAAAAGATACAAGCCGACAGCCGTGCCTGTGAAGTTCAACGTCAGCGCTGCTCCGACTTCACTGCTGGAAAGCAGTTTCTCCTCCTTGAATCGATCACGCATCGACCCCTTGATATTCGACCAATCCGGGCGTTGGATTTTCCAGTTCTCGTCGACTTCGGCCGTCGCGACGTCCACCAAGTGACCCTCAGCGTAACTCTTGGGGTCGATCCGTTTCGGCATTTGATGATCGCGAGGTGGCGTTGCACCGAGTGGTTGAGACCAGGCCGCGGAGAGGAGATCGGCGATCATGTCCGCAGCGAGCTGATTGCCTGGCCGCTTCGGGTGCGTTCCGCCGTACACCTCCCACGTCAGCATTCGATCGCTGATTCGGTCGGCAACTTCGCGGGCCAGATCGATCGTCGAGACGCCGTAGTGCCGAGCGGCTGCTTCATGCGCGCCGCTGCTCTTTGGCGTCTCACCCTGCTGCAGCGTCGCGAGCATCGACGGGTTCACGAAGTGCGTCACGACAATGTCCATTCGCGGATTGTGATCGAGCGCGTGACGCAGAATCCCCTCCATTCCGCGTCGGCATTCGCGCGGTGCGTGGCCTGCGTCCTGGTCATCGTTGACGGCGAATTCGACAAATAACAGGTCGGGGTCTGCCGACAGCACGTCGCGGCTGAGTCGGAACGACCCGGTGGTCGAGCAGGTAGAACTGATGCCCGCGTTAACAAAATTGAATTCGGTCTCCGGGAATCTTTCTCGCAGTGCCGCTTCGACAAGCACCCGGTAGCCCTTCATCTCCGTGATCGATCCGCCAATGAAAGCGACCGTTCCTCGCTTTTTCTGTTCAAAGGCGTGCCTCGAATTATCGAAGTGGCTTCGCAGATGAGCCGTGGTGAAGCTCGGCACCGCCATCGCAGGCGGCGTCTCGATATACCCAAGCGATTCAAGAAAACGATGCAACCGATTGACAGTCAAAAGAAAGAATTCGCCCGGATCGCCATCACGACCGTAGTTGAAAAATCCGTGTCCGGCACCGCGGTAACCGGCAAGCTCGCAACGGTTACCCTTTTCGACCGCGACTTCGGTGTACCGATTCACCGTTTCATATGGTACGGTCGAGTCGGCCTGGCCATGAAAAATGATCGTTGGCGGCAATCCGCTGCGGAGATGGTGAATGGGTGAAATGCGCTGCGGAGGTACGCCAGTCCGGGTCTTCAAATCGTCAAGCTTCTCCTCGTCAAGGCTCACGCCGTCAAATGGCGCCAGCAAGACAGCCGGGTTAAAGAGGGCCATTGCGTTGGGCACGCTGCTGGTCGTGCCCGATTCGTTCTCATCTTCGAGCCCGGGGACGACGCCGGTGCATGCGGCAAGGTGACCCCCGGCGGAACCGCCGGCGGCGACGATTCGGTCCGGATCGACTCCGAGACGCGAAGCATTTTTCCGGATCCAACGCACCGCGCTCTTTGCATCGGAAACGGACCTGTCGGCGAGCGTGTCGTGACGCTGTCGAACGCGATAGTCGGCGGTCATCGCGACCATTCCCTCTCTGGCGAGGTAGCGGCAGTGCTGTTCGAACTGGGACGGGCTTCCCGATTTCCACCCGCCGCCGAAAAAGAAGACGATTGCCGGTTGCGGCTCCGCTGGATCGTGGCCGGGAGGGTCAAAGATCCACAGTTTCAACTCCACATCGCCGACTTGTTTGTAAACTTCGGCGCGGGCACCTTCAAAGGTCGGCGGATAGGTGCGCGACTGAGCGTGCACGAGAGAAGGAGCAACAAGTGCTAGTAGTAGAGCAAATCGCATGATGCCATTCCGCAGATCATAAAGTAAGGTTCGGCCATCTGGAGCGCGTCAAACCGCACCGTACGCCAACATGGCGTCGGCGATTTTTGCGAACCCGGCAAGATTGGCGCCGTCGACGTAATCAACCTTGTCGCCCTCTGTGCCGTAGCGAACGCACTTCTCATGAATATCTTTCATGATCGTCTTTAACTTGGTGTCGACCTCTTCGTGGCTCCACGACAAACGAAGCGCGTTTTGACTTTGTTCGAGTCCGGACACCGCCACGCCACCAGCATTGGCGGCCTTTGCGGGGCCGAAAAGTATGCCTGCATCACGGAATTCATGGACCGCATCCAATTCAGTCGGCATGTTTGCGCCTTCTGCGACAGCACGCACCCCATTGCTGATCAGTATCTTGGCCTCTTCAAGATTGACTTCGTTCTGCGTGGCACATGGCAACGCGATGTCAACGGGCACTCCCCAAGGCCTCGTCTTCTTAAAGAAGCTGGCCGATGAATACTTGTCCGCGTACTTCGAAATCCGGCCTCGTTTCACTTCCTTCAAGTCTTTGATGAAGGCGAGTTTTTCTGCATCGAAGCCGTCGGGATCGTGAATGAATCCGCCCGAGTCGGAGAGGGTGACGACTTTGCCACCGAGTTCGGTCGCCTTTTCGGTTGCGTAAATAGCAACGTTTCCAGATCCGGAGACGGCGACTGTTTTGCCTGCGATGCCGTCGCCGATGCGGTTGAGCATGTTCTGACAGAAATAAACGCACCCGTAACCTGTCGCCTCGGTACGGACCAGACTGCCGCCAAACGCAAGTCCTTTTCCTGTCAGCGTCCCGACGAATCGGTTTGCAAGTCGTTTGTACTGGCCAAACAGGAAACTGATTTCGCGTCCGCCGACGCCAATGTCTCCGGCGGGGATGTCAGTGTCTTCACCGATGTGTCGATGCAGTTCGATCATCAGCGACTGGCAGAACCGCATCACTTCGCGTTCACTCTTGCCCTTCGGATTAAAGTTCGAACCGCCCTTGGCACCGCCCATCGGCAAACCGGTCAAACTGTTCTTGAAGATCTGTTCGAAACCCAGAAATTTGAGCACACTTTGGGTCACGGTCGGATGAAAACGCATGCCGCCTTTATATGGCCCGATCGAATTATTGAACTGCACACGCCATGCACGGTTGGCACGAATCGTACCGGAGTCGTCTTCCCACGTGACTCGGAAGATGATGATCCGATCTGGTTCCGTCAGCCGTTCAAGGATTTGGGCGTCCTTGTACTTCGTGTGCTCCAGGATATAGGGCATCAGGGACTCGGTGACTTCGCGAACCGCTTGGTGAAACTCTGGTTCTCCTGGATTGCGTTTCTTGAGTCCTCGCATGAACGCTGCGACTTCGTCGCGCACACTGACTAGTTTGGAATCGTTCATGTTCGCCTCGACGGTTTGGCTGGGTGTCTTGCGGGTGGGATTCGATTTTCCCCCACAGTCATGAATGATACCGCACGGTCGGCGCGGCGTGGAACAGCATTGTCACGACACGATACGGATGTGGGCGAAAGAGAGACCCGGTACCGCCGACTCTTACCGAGTGCGAGGTCGCAGGGACCGTTGCCGAAGATCGCCGCGAAAGACCGCTTTTAAAGGGCGCCGCGCATGGGCTGAACGATCAACGAATTCCAGCCGGTGGTGAACTGCTCGTAGCCTGGGGCTTTCGCAAATCCGACACAGCACTTCTCACCGTCGACCAATCCGATCGTGAATCCTTTCCGATGTTCATGCAGTGATTCGAGCATCATTGGTGGAATCGATTCCGCCAGTTGTTTTCCGGCAGAATCGGCCAGGATTCGCCCATCGTCGTCAGCGATCAAAACTCGCGTTGAATCACGTTCGTCGATCGACAGAGGAGTTCGCTGGACGATCGTCTGGGACAACGCTTCCCAATCAAAGAGCACTCCCAACACACCGATAGGCCTTCCATCAACATGGCCGTCGGCACGCACCGCTGCGGCGTAAGCCAGCGTCGGGCGATCGTCGGTCAGCTCGCTGCGATGCGCCTGCGAGCTCGAGTATTCCGCACCGCTGAGTGTCGCCATTGCGTCGGCAAACCATGCGCGGCCCTCGACGCTGCGGCCAACCGAACGATAGGTCTTGGGCCGCCCGTTGACAATGATCTTGCCGGTAGAGTCGGCGACGACGATGTCGAAGTAGACGGTGTGAGAATTCAAAATCTTCGCCAGCCGATCGCCTGCGGCCTGCAGATTTTCGGCTGACGTATGTTGCAAGGAATCGACGACGCAGGTATCGGCGGCCCATGAACGGGCATCACAGGTTCGTTCGTAAAGATTGCGGTCAATCAGATCAATGTTCACCAGTGCCAAGTCGCTTAACCTGGTACCTCGCACGCCTGTTTCGATGAGTTCGAACAATTGATGGATCGTCCGATGCGTGCGGCTCGCCATCTGGTTGGCCGCCTCGGATGTGTTGCTGGCCAATTTCTGCATCTCCGCTGCCACCACACCGAAAGCGGCGCCGTAGTCACCCGCGCGAGCAGCTTCGATTCGGGCGTTGAGGGCGAGCAGCTTTGTCCGCGCGTTGATCTCGTTGATTTCGTCAATCGCCGATCCCATGGTGTTACTGATCTGGCGAACAAGCCTCAAGACTTCGCCGGTGCTGCCGTTTCCCGGGGAGTGTTTCGATACCCCATCACGAGTCCCGCTCGCCGGCAAGGAATGCCTGAGCAGCGCATCGGATTTGTCGGTGGCAACATCTGCCTGCGTTTCGCGGCCGACTTCCTGTGGTGGAACCCCAGTGGTGGGGTCGCCACCTTGGGAGTCGGGAATGTGTGACTCAGAACTCATGAATCGGGTCTGCGACGCGATGAGGGGGGTGATCCGATCGTGTCCGACCCAGTCTAGTTGCCCGATCGGATGCGGCGCCGACAAACAGTCCAATCGATCGGGGAGGGTCGTCGCCCGAATCCCCGTAATCGATACACTCTACCAGATTCAGCTAGAATCAACTTCCAACGCAGTGATCGCGGGGTCGATCGCTCCGAATTCTCTGTACTTGATGGTTGTAACGATTGGATCCTAGCGAAGAGGCAACGTGCGCTTTTCGTCTCGGCCTGCGCGTCGACCGAATCCATTCGTGCTCCATTGATGTCGACCCTCACGTGAATTTCATGCGCCAGATTCTGGGGAAACCGCACCTGATCATCGTCGCGGCGCTGATGACGGTTGTGCTCGGGGGGTACTCGTACACGAAGATCCCGGCTGATCTGCTGCCCCAGTTTGGTACGCCGGCGGTCCAGATTGTTTGTTTCTATCCCGGTATGCCACCGGCTCCGCGATCAAATCAGCGCCGATGTTGTGGCGGCGTATGAGGACGTCGTCAATTACCGTCTGCAAATCGATGCGGCCACCGAAGCAATGTCGCTGGCGGACGCGAGTTACGACCGGAATCTGCAACGCGTGCGCGCCGACGAAGGATTGCCTATCGAATTGTTGCAGGCCATCAACGCCCGCAACGCGGGGCTTCGTGATCGCACCGCCGCAGTTGCCAATTACAACCGTGCGCAGTTACGTCTGCTTTACGCAACGGGACAGCTTCGCCCGTAAATTGTTGGACGGCTGAATGGCGGATCAGGTTTCCGAAACGTTTATCGACTCGAGCCTTGTTTTTTTGTCTTCCTGGCGGTCCAGGAATACTCGCTGAGTCGAACGACAAAGGTTCAACAGCTCGTTCGTGAGGCCGAGAATTTCAGACATTTCTGCATCGCTGCCGACGGCGGATTCAAGTGACGATACGGACGTCGCGATATCGTGTACATCGCCCGCCTGTGCCGTCATTTTCAATCGACCGAGCAAAGCTTGGAGCGACTCACTGTCTTTATTATCGATCGCCTGTGAAAGTCTTTCGATCTGGAGTCCGATTCGTAGCGCGGTTTTCTTGTTCACGTCGACACCGGCGTCTTCGAGATCGGAGCCGAGCGACTGAACCGTTTCGATGAAGTGTTCGACGATGTCCGGGTCAAACTGATCGCCGGCACAGCGCCGCAGTTCCGCAAACGCCTCCTCGGCGGTGCGTCCCTTGCGGTACACGCGGTCCGATATGATGGCATCGTACGTGTCTGCAATCGATAGAATCCGCGCTCCCATGGGAATGTCTTTTCCAGTCGGGAGATCTTCGTGACGCCCCTTGCCCCCGTAAAACGCATGATGAGATTCAATGATCGAAGTTAGCGTGGGTGAATTGAACGCGGAATCGACAATCTCGACTCCCATCGTGTCGTGGATTCCCATGATCTCCCATTCGTCCCTGGTAAGAGGACCTGGTTTCAGCAGCACGGAGTCGGGTACACCGATCTTCCCGATGTCATGCAGCAGAGCCGCGATTTCGAGAATGTAGCACTCGCTTACCGACATCAACCGGTTGCCGACGGCAACGCAAAGATCGGCAACCCGGCGACTATGGTCGGCGGTCGCCGCGTCGCGGTAACCAAGTGCCGAAATCAGAGCTGTTACGGCGTGGAATGGAATCGCAACATCCGCGTCTTGCTCGGCCGGCTTGATCCGTGAAATCTGTGACTCGTCGATCTCCAGGTCATCCGAGACATCGGCGAAGCAAGCGACCTGGTCGCGGCCGAGATGCTTGGCGACGTAGAGTGCCTTGTCGGCTTGTTCGACGACCGCCTGGGGGTGCTCGCCGCCAAGACTCATCGACGAAACTCCGATGCTGGCTGTCACCGGTCGGTTTTCGATGGTAATGTTATCCGAGATTTCTTTACGCAATCGGTCGGCGGTGGCGACTGCTTCGTGGTAGTCGATCTCCGACAATACGATGCAGAACTCCTCTCCGCCGTAACGGCAAACAAAATCACCGCCACGGACTGTGTCACTCAGCAGCGTCCCGATCTTTTTCAAGATGCGGTCGCCGGTCGCGTGTCCATACTGGTCGTTGATTGACTTGAAATAATCGAGGTCAAGAATGATGCAACTAAGTGGATGCCCATGACGCGTCGAGCGGCTCCACTCCTGTTCGAATCGTTCGAAGAATGCGCGTCGATTCAGACAACCGGTCAACGGATCCCGCATGGCGAGTTCGCGGAGCTGTTCGTTGTGACGACGAATCTCTTCGCGGGAATGCGTCAGCTCCTCCAGCATTCTCTTGAGTTCCAACTCCTTTTCCTTCAGCGCCGTCACATCCTCAAAACTGGCCAGGACTCCGCGATAATATCCTTCGTCACCCTGGATTGGGGCGCAATTCACGAGAAAAGTGCGCGGCGTCTCGCCGTCTAACGCCAGCATGAATGAGGGTTGCGGCTGCCCCTCACGTATCGCTTTGAGCCAATCGTATTCGGCGTGAGGCAGGGCTGGATCCGCACTTACCCAGGGAAGATTTGACACAACCATCCCGCTCAATTCCTTCGGCTCAAGACCGCTCGCCCGAACGAATGCACGGTTCGCCAATACGATCTTTCCCTTCGCGTCGAGCACCAACAGGCCTCCGGTCAACGTGTCCAGGGCCGACCGCACCCGTGAAGGCACCGCCTTGGAGGGATCGGTGTGGCTGAGCATCTTCCGTAAATACAGGAAGGTCAGCAGCACCATTGCTGCGGGAAATGCCAGAAAAAGTTGAAAGCAAGGGTCGCGGATCAGCCGGTTGAGACCGGTTCGTGTCAATTCGCGAAATCGAATCTCAATCGAACCCCAAGGTTCATGGTTGCTCGCCAGCACGGGCACGACGACGTAGGTGTTGCTTCCATGGCGCGCGTCTTCGCGGTTCCAATGTTGTTGATGGTCGCCAATCTCGGCGACCAGAAAGCCGTTATGACGCCGGATTGCGACCGATTGGATGTCGTCATTGCGCTCGGCGATCGCCCGCAACACTTGTTCCATCCGGTAGGTTTCATCCTGGCGGGCCTGGACTGACGCACTGATCGCAATCGTCTCGCATTGTGCGAGGCGACTGCGCAGTTTTTCGCGGTCAATATCGGGGATCATTCCGAGCGAGTAGGCAACCAGCAGGAGCGTTGTCGAAACGAAGGCCAAGCCAATGGCAACTCGAAGCGTTGCGGAGATTCGGAGCCGTGTCATGTTTGGGAATTCGGTAATAGGTCGTTGAGTGTCTTATTCTTGGTCTTCGATAAGCGAAGCAAGTGATTCGTCGTCTTCGCTCAAAGATGTTTGTTGGTCGAGAACCGGCAATGGGTCGACGAAACGCCATCCCGGCATCATCGACAGCAGGCTCGTAACCAGGTATCCGCCCCAAACCGTCCAAATCACGTAGGCATAGGTCGCCGCAGCGACGGTCAACGCCGCGACACCTACGATCAATCGCCCTGTCAATCCGGTAAATCCACCTTGATCGGCCATGCGATCAAGGCTTCGCCACAGGACGCTTGTCACACCGACATGTTCGAGTCGCTCCATCGGTTCGAATTCGCGACGCCGGGCCGAGCCCTCAACGCCTCGGTCGGCATCCAAAAGAATTTCGTCGTAACCGGCCGCAACGCGGTTGATGGAAACCGTGTCAGTCGTCTTGTCCCGAAGTACCCGTTCGGGATCAGCCGTTATTTGATTCGCACCGTCGGACTGTGTGCCCGGTACGACCGCGGTCATCGATTTCGCTTCGGTCGCATCGGCCTCAGCGTCATTCGATGCGCCGGTCGAGGTATCCTTGAACTTCGGGTCACCGTCGGGTTCGGCCGGCGGATCCGATTCCTCCAGCACTCCGCCGATCAGCAGCTCGACAACAACCGGCTTTGATACATCGGTCCCGTCGGTCGCGGTGTACTCGAAGCTGTCCGGGCCGAAGTAGTTTGCGTCGGGTATGTAGGTAAATGTCCCATCGGCGTTCATGGTCAACGTGCCGTGCTCCGGCGCTTTGACGATCGTCGCCGTGAGCGGATCGCCCTCCTCATCAAAGTCGTTGGCAAACACCCCTTCACCCGGTGCCACGACCAGCTCGGTATTGGGAAGCACCGCGTAATCGTCCAACTGACCGATTGGCGGATCGTTGACGTTGTAAACGCTGACTGGGATTTTCAAGCTGACCGTGCTCGAGGCTTGGCTGACACCCTTGTCGTCGCTGGAGGGGTCCGTTTCGCTGGCGATCGCGACGAGCGTCAATTCGAAATCGCGCGGCGGAGCCTCGCTGGCGGCAATCGTCAGATTGTTCAAATCCCAAGTGCTGATGTCGACGCTGCTTGCCGACGCACTTGCTGTGAAGGTATTGGTGCCATCGCTGAGCGTAGCCCCGGTCTGAATCCCGTTGAGCAGGACTGTCAATGATTCGCTGCCGTCTGTATCGACCAGGTTGGCACTAATCGTAAACGGCGTGCTGGCGACTCCTTCGCCCGCCACAATACTGGTCGGCGCAGTCACTACGGGAGCATCGGCGACCGCATTGACAATGACATCAACTTCAGCGGTTGTTGTCGCCGTGGGCGATTGGACGGTGGTGTCCGTCGACGTCGGATCCGATTCGGTGGCGATCGCCGTGATCGTCAATTGAAATTCTGCATCCAGGTTATCCGGGGGTGAGATGGTCAAGCCATTCAAGTCGGCCTGTTGAAGTCTCCACGTTCCCGAGCCGATATTCATCCCGGCACTTAGCGTGGCACCACTTGGGACTCCGCTGATCTCAATCAGCAAGGATTCGCTGCCGTCGTCGTCCATTAAAGAGCTGTTGATGTTCAAAGCGATCGCCGAATCTTCGTCGCCCGAAACGGAGCTTTCCACGGAAATCACGGGTGCATCAGCGATGGCATCGACTTGCACGCTGATCGAGCCGACGGTTTCTGCGCTGGCGGTTGCAACGGACGTATCGGTCGACGTTGGCGAGGTTTCCTCGGCGACCGCCGTGATCGTCAAATCAAATTCCGCATCGTCGCCAGAAGGCGGCGTGATCGTCAGCCCCGCCAGATCAGCTTTGCTCAATAACCACGTTCCGTTGCCTTGGTCGGTGCCGGCACTCAAGCTCGCGCCTGCGGGAACACCGGCAACACGTATTGCAAGCGACTCACTTCCATCGGTGTCGATCAGCTCCGCGTCAATCATCAGTGCGATCGCAGAGTCTTCGCCACCGACGGCCGTGCTGCTAACAGATAGCGACGGAGCGTCGGCGACAGCATCGACCTGAATCTGAATCGATTGAGTTGTCGAGGCGGGCGGTGTGTCGTCGCTTGGATGGCTGCTTGTCGCGATCGCTTCGACGGTCAAAGCAAATTCACCGTCGGCATTGTTTGGCGCGAGCAGCGTCAGCGACGACATGTCCCACGATGTGATGTCGACAGATGCGTCGGTACCGTTTCCAGTAAAGCTGTTGATTCCATCACTTAATGTTGCGCCGGCGATGATGCCGTCG
Source organism: Rhodopirellula sp. (assembly GCA_024644085.1). Classification (GTDB taxonomy): domain Bacteria; phylum Planctomycetota; class Planctomycetia; order Pirellulales; family Pirellulaceae; genus Rubripirellula. Next base: position 3,904 of record JAHELS010000085.1, on the reverse strand, counting down.
ACGACAACCTGCAGGACCTCGCTGCCGTCGGACTGAACCGTGGTTGCAGAAATCGCAAACGGATTGCTTTCCGCGTCTTCTGTGGTCGTGACCGACCCAGGCACAATCAGGTTCGGTGGATTGACTTCGTTATCCGCGATCGTGATGGTTGCTTGCTTGGAACCGCCGATCGCAATTTCGTCGGTCCCCGCGGTAACGGAGTCAAGCGTGACAACGAAGGTTTCGTCGGACTCGAGAATATAGTCGTCCAGCAGTGTCACATCGACGATGGCCGATGTTTCTCCGGCCGCAATGGTGACACTGCCGGGCAAGCTGACGTAGTCATCGCCTTCGGTCGCGGATCCCCCTAGGGTATACGTGATCGTTGTCGGCAAAGTGCTCGGTGCCGCCAGCGTGATTGTGAACTGACCGTGATCGAGAGGTGTCCCCTCGGCCGCATTGGCGTCGCTGGCGAAAACATTGATCGACGCATTCTCGTCGTCGACAATGAGGACAGTGTCTGAGGCGGAGCTTGAGTCTACCGTTACACCTGAAAGGCTTGTGTCCGTCAAAGTCACCGTGACTGACTCGTCGGTTTCGAATAGCGCGTCGTCGATTGCGGTCACGGCAAAGGTTGCCGACGTCTGTCCCGCAGCAATCGTCACGGTGCCTGACAGCAAAGCGTAATCGTCTCCCGGACTGGCCGATCCTGCGACCTCGTAATCGATGACCGTGTCAACGGACGCGGTTTGCGACAATTCGATCGTGAACTGCCCGTTATTCCCGCCCGTTTCATCCGCGATGCCGTCGGTAGCCTGGATGCTGACCAATGCCGTGTCATCGTCCACAATCGTTATCAACGCGCTGTCGTTCGAGTCAATCGTTATGTTTGGCGATCCCGACGTGATGTTGTCCAGAGTTACCGAGACCGTTTCGGTTTGTTCGACGACGTTATCATCGAGGACGGACAAATTGATCGTTGCCGACGTCTCGCCGGCGGCAATCGTGATGTCATTGCCAAATGCGTTGTAGTCAACACCAGCCGTCGCACCGCCGCCAACGGTGTAGCTGATCACGGTATCGGTGTCGCTCGGGTTATCCAGGTGGAAGGTGAACTCTCCGCCTGATCCCGATTCGCTGACCGAGGGTGTGCTGGTCGAAATCCACAAGCGAGCCGAGTCATTGTCCGCGATTGTCACCGTCGCACTGTCGCTCGTGTCGAAACTGAGATCCGCGTCGCCGACAACAAATTCCTGCATCGTGAGCGTCACCGACTCGACGGATTCGAGCAGGTTGTCATCGATTGTTGAAATGTCGATCACCGCCGATGTGCCGCCGGCCGTGATTGTGACTTCACCTGTCAGCGCGGCAAAGTCGACGCCCGCCGTGGCATCGCCGCTGACGGTGTAGCGAATCGTTGTATTGCTGTCCGCAGCGTCCGACATCACGATGGTGAACTGACCGTCGTCATTGGGTTCACCGGCAATCGCGTCGTTTGCGGAGATCCAAACGGTCGCCGAATCATCATCCGCGATAGTCACGGCCGCGGAATCCATGCCCGGCGTTGAATCAATCGTCACGTCAACGTCGCTTGTTCCCGTCAGAGTCACGACAACGTTTTCGGACGATTCGAGAATGGCGTCGTCAATCGCTGACACATCGATCGTTGCGATCGTGCTGCCGGCTGCAATTGTCACGCTGCTTCCGATCGCGACAAAATCGGTTCCTTCGTTCGCAGTCCCGGACACTGTGTAGCTAATGACGGTTGCTTGGTCGCTAGCTTGCGATAATTGAACCGTAAATTGCCCACCGTCACCCGATTCATTTGCGGCTGAATCGTTCGCGACGATTGACGCGGTCGCCGTGTCGTCGTCCACGATCATCACGGTCGCCGAGTTCGCCGAGGAATCGACGGAAACATCGGGGTCGTCCGTCCCCGTTATCGTGAGAACAACAGTCTCATCATTCTCGAGCAATGCCTGTTCGATCACGTCGATGTCGACTGTTGATGACGTCGTGCCCGCAAGAATGACGACGGATCCCGTCAGTGACGTGTAATCAGTTCCAGCGGTCGCCGTCCCGCCAACAACGTAGTCGACGACCAGGTCCTCGTCGCTTGCATCCGTTATCGAAACTGTGAACTGGCCGTCGTTTCCAGGCTCCGCAGCCTCCGAATCGGTTGCCGCGATCGATACCGTCGCGGTATCGTCGTCGGCGATTGCAACGGTTGCCTGATTCGATGTTGAATCAATCGTGACCGAGGCGTTGTCCGTTGAAAGCAGTGTGACGATCAAGCTCTCCGAGCTTTCCAAAAGATCGTCGTCAATGACGGTTACGTCAATCGTTGCGGATGTCTCACCAGCCAGGACAGTGACTGTGCCGTCGAGATTCTCGAAATCGATTCCCGAGGTCGCGTCACCCGAGATTGAATAGTTGATGACAGTGTCACGCACACTTTGTTCACTCAACGTGATCGTGAATTGCCCGTGGTCTGCTGGATTGCCTTCCGCGGCGATCGAATCCGAAGCTGATATTGTGGCCGACGACGTGTCGTCGTCCGCAATCGTAATCGTCGCACTCCCTGCCGACGGGTGAATGTTGGCGTTCGGATCGGAGGTTCCAGAAAGAGTGACGATGACGGATTCGCTTCCCTCAACCCACACGTCATCGAAGACCACGACATCGATCGTGGCGCTGGTGGCACCGGCCGCAATTGTGACACTTCCCGTCAGTGTTGAGTAGTCATTTCCAGCATCTGCCGATCCTGTGACCGCGTAGCTAACGAGCGTTGACGTGCTACTGGCGTTGCTCAAGGTCACCGTGAACTGTCCATCATTCCCCGGCTCTGTTGCGTCTGCATCACTTGCTGTGATGGCCACCGTGGTCGTTTCATCGTCGATAATCGTAACCGTGGCCGAGTTGCTCCCCGCGTCAACAGCAACATCGGAGTCATTCGTATTGGTGAGCGTCAGAATCACCGATTCGGTTTCTTCCGAAATCGCGTCGTCAATGATTGTGAGGTTGATCGGGGCGCTCGTCTCTCCAGCTGCGATCGTGACGCTTCCCGAAAGTGCCGAGTAATCAATTCCGGCATCGGCTGTCCCGGTAACCGTGTAGTCGACCACGGTTGCCTTGTCACTCGCCTCGCTGATCGTGACGGTGAATTGGCCGTCGTTACCCGGCTCCGCTGCATCCGCATCGTTGGCAATGATTGACACGGTAGCGATATCGTCATCGGCGATCGTGACCGTGGCGGAGTTGCTCGCCGCGTCGACCGTCACATCGCCGTCATTGGTTCCAGTCAGGGTAACGATCACCGTCTCGTTGTCTTCCAGCAGCGCGCTATCGATGACGCCGACGTCGATCGTAGCCGACGTGGCACCCGCGGCGATGGTGACGCTTCCCGACAGGGCCGTGTAGTCAGTGCCGGCGCCGGCTGTTCCGGTGACCGTGTAGTTGACAACGGTTGCCTTATCGCTGGCGTCGGAGATCGTGACGGTGAATTGACCATCATCCCCAGGTTCGCCAGCGTCGGCATCATTGGCGGTGAGTGACACTGTGGCGGTGTCGTCATCGGCGATCGTGAGGGTGGCGGAGTTGCTCGCCGCGTCGACCGTCACATCGCCGTCATTGGTCCCCGTCAGGGTGATGATCACCGTCTCATTGTCTTCCAGCAGGGCGCTGTCGATCACGCCGACGTCGATCGTGGCGGAAGTGGTACCCGCGGCGATGGAGACCGATCCGGAGAGCGCGGTGTAATCGACTCCCGCACCGGCCGTTCCGGTGACGGTGTAGTTGATCACGGTTGCCTTGTCGCTGGCGTCGGAGATCGTGACGGTGAACTGGCCATCATCCCCGGGTTCAGACGCAGTCGCATCATTGGCGGTGATCGATACCGTGGCGGTGTCGTCATCGGTGATCGTGA
>JAHELS010000084.1:16597-24407 GCA_024644085.1 Rhodopirellula sp. | reverse complement strand
CTATATCACGCGCTACGGCAAGGGAACCGTGGTTAAGATGACACCGCAAGGAAAAGTGATTCGCGAAATCCCGGTGCTCGGTAACCGCCCCTCGAACCTTTGTTTCGGCGGCCCCGACCGAAGAACGGTCTATGTCACGGAAGTCGACTCGCAACGGATCGTCAGTTTTCGCGTTGACCGGCCAGGCCGGGAGTAGATCCCGATCGCCACTGCGGCAACCCCGCTTGGGGGCTCCGCTTTGTCAAAACCGCCGTGAATCGGCGAAATAGCTTTAGACCTCGCATCGACGATCGCGTAGGATCTAAATAAGGTCTACTCACCAAGCGGACACCGATCCATGCCATACAAGCTGCAACTTTTGAATCCGGCCAGCGGAAAAGTGGAACGTCTGTGGGTCGTAAAACTACCAGCGGTGGTTGGACGTGATCCATCGGTCGACGTGCCGATTGGCGACGCGTCGATCAGCCGCCGGCACTGTGAATTCTTTCTCAACGCCGAAGAGGCATTGTCGGTGCGCGACTTCGACTCGCTCAACGGAACTTACGTTGATGACCGAAAGGTCAACAAGCGGGCGACCGTGGACCCCAACGGCCTGGTCCGGATCGGCAGCGTTTGCTTGAAAATCGAAGCAACGCAAGATCCCGTGACTCCGAACCTTTCCTTTGGCCGCGCCAACGTCGATACGACCCAGCCGATGCAGGTGATCTCGCTGGACGATCCCGATGAATTCTCGCTCGACGATCCCGAGGATTAGCCGGTGCCTGCCAACACGGCGGCGATCCGATCGACCGCCGTCCGCAAAGATCGCGCTGCCATGACAAAGTTTGTGTGCCCGCTGACTTCTGGCTGGATCTGCTCGTAAAGTTCGGTGGCTTTGCGCAGCTTCGACAGCTTTTTCCTGGCCATCTTCAGATAGACCGCTGGATCTTCGACCTCGTCGAGCGGCCCGACGGCAAGGATGAAATCGTAGAGATCACGAACAATATCGCGGAGGTCTTCGTCGTCCTCCGACTCATCGGCATGCTTCAAGAAAGTTCGAATCATCCAAACATGGGCGACCTCGGTATCGATCGCGCGAACTTTCTCCATGCCCTTCGCCTGGTCGCTCATTGGCCGCCGGTGTCCTGTTATTCGGTTCGATCCAATGCGCCGTGCGTGTCACCGCCCGAATCGGCGACCACCGCCGCGTCCGCCGAAGGCTTTACCGGGGGGTGCCCGTGCGGCGTGTAGCCGGCGGTTAGGCAGATTCCCACCGCGACGAGCAGCATCCCAATCCACATCAACGGATTGGTTTTCTCGCCCTCGTGCAAAGTGAAGTAGGCCGCGATGGCGTTGACCGTCACGGCGCCACCAAAAACGATCGGCATCACGTACGCCGGCTTGCCACCCGCCTTGGTCAACGCAAACGTCAGCGACAACGCGCCCAGAGCACCAAGGCATCCGGCCAGAAAACCCCACTTCATCGCTGGAAAGTACTTTCCGCTGTAGTCAAAATTATCGTTGAAAGCGACCTTCATCATGATCGAGCCACCGCAGATCGCCAGCACGAGGTAGGCAACACCGATAAAGACGTAGGGCTTGAACGGCCCCCATTCCCGATTCGGTGACCGGGCGTTTGTGAGCGTTGGTCCGTACAGTCCCCAACACAATGCCACTCCCAAAGCACACGCAACAGCAAGCCATTTCATCGAGATCGCTCCGATTCGGATTTTTAGTTTTTGACTCAGACATTGAACAGGAAGTGACAAATGTCGCCATCTTGCATGACATAGTTTTTTCCTTCGACCCGCAGTTTACCCGCCTGACGGATCTCTTTCTCACTCTTGTACGTTTCCAGGTCCTCGAGCGTGTAGACCTCGACTCGGATGAAACCGCGTTCAAAGTCGGTATGGATGACACCGGCGGCCTGGGGTGCGGTGGCCCCGATCGGGACCGTCCAGGCCCTGACTTCCTTTTCGCCCGCGGTGAAATAGCTTTGCAGTCCTAGCGTGCGATAGGCCTCACGCGCGATCTGACTCAGGGCAGGATACTCCAACCCGGCCTCTGCCAACATCTCCGCGCGGTCCTCTTCGTCGAGTTCGGCGATTTCAGCTTCCAGTTTCGCACAGACACAGACAACCCGTGCACCGGTTTGTTCCGCGTGGTGGCGTACCTTTTGCACCAGCGGATCCTTTCCGTCCAGATCTTCTTCGTCGATGTTGGCGACGTAAAGAATCGGTTTCGCGGTCATCAACCCGTAACTGGCAATCGCAGACTGTTCGGCATCATTGAGCTGCAGAGTTCGAAGTGGCAAGTCCGCCTCGAGATGCTTGTTGCATTTTCCGATCACCTCGACACGCAGCTTCGCCTCTTTGTCGCCACTGCGGGCGGTCCGCTCTGCTTTGGACAGCGCGTTTTCGAGTGTTTGGATATCCGCCAGCATCAACTCGGTTTCGATCGTTTCGATATCGGAGATCGGATCGACCTCGCCGGCAACGTGGATCACATCGGGATTCTCGAAACAACGGACGACCTGCACGATCGCGTCGACCTGGCGAATGTGGCTGAGAAACTTGTTCCCGAGACCTTCCCCTTCGCTGGCTCCTTTCACGATCCCGGCGATATCGACCAGCTTCAAAATAGCGGGAATCGTTTTCTTGGGAACGATGTGTTTCGTGATTCGCCCCAATCGTTCGTCGGGAACATTGACAATCCCCTCATTGGGTTCGATCGTGCAAAACGGGTAGTTTTCACTCTGTGCGGCCTGCGAACTCGTCAGCGCGTTGAACAACGTGCTCTTCCCGACATTCGGCAAACCAACAATACCGGCTTCCATGAGATTCTGTGATCGAAAGTGGAGAGAATTACATTCGGCAAAATCGTATCAGCCAGACTCGGTGGAACGAAGGGCGGGACAATTCGACTTGGGGACGGAAAACTTTTTTCGAAAAAAGTCAAAGGTTCGCTCCAGTGATCGGGGGCACCGAGCCGATGAACACCCTTTGCACGAAGCACTTCGATATAGCTTTCATGGACGAAGCTGGTGGTCACGCCAAGGCCCAGCTTTTCCGCTCGGGCCCGGCGTTTTTCGCTCCTTCCAGCTCCGGGCCGTTCCATTGCGAACTCTCACACTTGGCGTTTTGATCGTCACCGGCGGTACCTTTGCCGCGCTTCCGTTTCGCCGATATCAGGCAATTCCCGACGCATCGTCTGTACCGTCTCAGGTCTCAGGTCCGACACGTTCCGCACTCGACACGTCCCGGGACGAGACGGGTGATGGCTCGACGGCAAAAGTCGCCCAGGATTTGATGGAACCCGAGGCAGGCACCCACTTAGCGGGCGCGGACATTCTGGCGACGTTGCCGCAATGGTCACAGACGGCGCAACCCGCTCGTGAGCGGCATATCGACATCCCGTTGACGTTCGAGGATCTGGAAATGCCGATTGATCAGCCGGCGATGATCGCGGACAAATTCGCCGCCACGGTGCCGATCCGCCAGCGTGAACTGGAGCGAGAACAGATTGCCGGACTGGAAATGCCGCGGATGGAAACGCTCGCCGCATCCCAACGCGAGGAACTGCGCAAGGTCGCTGAAACAGCGACCACCCTTGCAAGTGCAACGTCGCGGGAAAAACAGACCCAGCGGCTGCCCAGCACGAAGTCAATCGATCGCGATCGCCATTGGATCCGTCAGCCCGAATAGTGATTCCGCCCACCGATCAGGCCCACCGTTCAGGGCGCGTGCGCGCTTGAATACCTTGTCATTGGGTCACAGGAACGCTCGATCGGCACGCCGCAACCTAAAGCAGTTCCGTTCGCTCCTGCTGCTCAAGCGCCTTGACCACCTCTCGCACCCGTTCCTCCGCCCGCTTCGGCGCGACCAGCGTCGCATCGGGCGTCTGTACGACGATCAAATCTTCCACGTCGATCGTGACAATCGTGTGTCCAGGCTGTGAATGGACAATGGTTCCCCTGGTATCGATTCCAACGTGGCTTCCAACGACGGTGTTACCGTGCTCATCCGGCTCGTGCAATCGCGCCAGCGCTTGCCAGCTCCCCAAGTCGTCCCAGGGAAACGGAGCTTCGATCATCACGACATTCGGATACTTTTCCATCACGGCATAATCGATCGAAATTCCTTCGATCGCCGTAAACTCCGTCTCAAGCGTCGAATCATAGTTCTGCGTTCCCATCGCCTTGGCAATCTCCGTGATATGCCGGTGTAATTCCGGGGTACTGGATCGCAGCGCATCGAGAATCGTCTTAGCCCGCCAAAGGAAAATACCACTGTTCCAGTAGTACGTGCCGGCCGCAACGTAATCTTCGGCGGTGGCGCGATCCGGCTTTTCACGGAACCTCTCGACCTTGAATGCGGACACACCATCCGCCTCGATGGGATCGCCACGCTGGACATATCCGAAGGATTCAGCGGCATAGGTCGGCGTGATGCCAAATGTCACGATACGAGCGGGGTCCTCGTCGATCAGTTTCTTCCCGCTCAAGATCGCTGACTGGAATTTCTTTGGCGACGCAATCACGTGATCCGAGGGCATGACCACCATCGTCCCGTCGGGATCGAGATGGTGGACCATTGCTGCGGCCAAACCGATGCAGGGCGCCGTGTCCCGTTTGCAAGGTTCGCCGACGACGTTGTCCGGGGGAACATCAGGCAATTGAGCGCGGACGCTGTCAACAAGCAACTGATTGGTGAGAATCAATTGACGCTCCGGTGGAACCGCGTCACCGAGCCGGTCGAGGGTCGATTGAATCATCGTGCGATCGCCCGAGAGCGCGAGCAACTGTTTCGGCATCAGTTTCCGGCTAGCGGGCCAAAACCGCGTTCCGCTGCCGCCCGCCATGATCACTGCATGAAGCATCTTCTTGCCAAAGTTGTTCGAATTCCGATCGCGTTCCCATTCCGCACGCCGCTTTGCGCCACGTCTCGCTCCTGCAATTCATGCCGCATCGTCATGACGTTACCGCACGCCAATGCGTTCGTGAACCGGCCGGGCCGCCTACATCACGGTTGCTCGAGTTTTTCTTTCAACAGATCCCGTGCCTGGCGAAAATCGGGGACGGCAGGGTCGAGTTCGACGGCGCGATTGAGCATTTCCATCGCCTCGTCCATCTGTCCCGCCAGATAAAGAGCCAAGCCATAGCGGTACTGGATGTTCGCGTTGTCGGGCGCCAAGGCGGCATCGCGCCCGAGCAGCGGTAATTCGGCTTCTCGGAGCTCGGCGACTCGCAGCAACAGTTCAGCACCGCGGGGACCTCCGGCTTGCCCGGCCAGCCCTTCCAACAGCGATGCGAGATTCGTCCGCGGTCCGGTCATTTTCGGCTCCACGCGGATTGCCGTTTCATAGGCGGAAACGGCTTCGTCATAACGGCCCTGTCCTTCACACAACATCGCCCAACCCATGTGCGCACCGGCACGATCCGAGGCAACCATCAACGCGTCATGAACCTCACGCAGCGAAAGATCAACTCGTGTGCGGTCAATGCCTCGCAATGTTTGATAGGCGCCCGATGCGACCAACACCCTGGTTGCTTCGGTACGCACCAAACGTGATTCGTCATTGATGTGAGGCAACAAAGCCTTGCGGACCTGGGCCGGCGCGGCCCCCAGGAACAAGTTGATGGCGGCAGCGCGGACGATCGGATGCTCGCTGGTGTTGTCCAACACTTTTTCTGCTGTTGGAATTGCCTGCCTGACCCCCGCTGCGGCAAGCTCGCTCAGTGCCGAGGCGCGGGCAATCGGAGGGGCCGTTTCGTCCGACTGGACCGCCAAACGGAGCATCTGCTGGACTGTTTCTTCGGTGAGATCTCCACCACGCACTTGCTCACGAAACGCCACGATCGGCTCGCTGAAATGATCCGGTTTTTTCAGGTCTGCTCCGTACCACTTTTCGCAGGCTGCGTCACACCATCGGTCGGTCGATTCGATTGCCTTGGCGACCTGGTCGTTCCCCTGGTCGGCAATCGAGAGCCAATCCGCGTATTCAAGCAAAGATTCACCCGTCGATTCGTCAATCGATTCCAGCCGATCGGAAACGTGGCAACCGCTGCATGCATTGGGTGTTCCCAGCTTGACGGAAAGGTCCGGACGCGGAACCCGCAAGCTGTGGTCTCGCCGTTGATCGACATCCATGTAGGTTCGATGCGGCATATGGCAATTGACGCACATCGCGCCCGCGGTACCAGGGACGTGATGATGGTGCGAGGGAACGTCGTATTTGCCAGCCGCATGTTGGTGACACGACGTACATGTTTCGTTGCCGGTCTTCTTGAGCTCCAGCGAATGGGGATCGTGGCAATCGGTGCACTTGATCCCCTTGTGATACATCCGGCTCTGGATGAACGATCCATACACGTACACCTCGTCCTTGATTTGTCCGTCGGCGAAATAGGTATCGTCGCGAAGCAATTCGAGACTGAAATGGTCGTGATAGGGATCACCTGCCTTAAAGTCATTGGTCAAAACGCCGCGACGACTATGGCACGGCGCGCACGCCTGTAATTGCGGTTCAGGATCCTTTCCTTTCAATCGTGCAAGCCCGTACTTGTACTTGCGGTCCCAAAACAGCGACTTGCTCTTCGCCAATTCGATGTGCAGGCTGCCCGGACCATGACATGCTTCACAGCTGACGTCGATCTCCGAGTACGTCGTATGGTAGCGAGCAGTTTTCGCGTCGAAGTTCCGTTTCAGGTTGGTGGAATGACAGTCGGCACACATGGTTTGCCAACGTTGCGCGACACCCGTCCAGTGCAGGGGATCATCGGGCTCAAGTTTGTCGTCGACATCGGGTGGCCGCAGATAGAACCAACGGCCCGCGAGTGTATCCCAGCTGATACGCAACACCTGGACCCGCGAAATTTCATTTGCGGGCATGTCGTCGGTGCGATCAAACTCGACCATGTACTGTTGCAGCGGCTCGACACCGAAGACGTACTTCACTTCGAAGTCACGCATCTCGCCATCTTCGCCTTCGGTGTGGACCATGAATCGGTCCCCGTCGCGAAACATGCGACTGGTGATGCCGTCATGCTCGATCGTGGCATCGTCAAAGTTGCCGACAACGCTGAGGTCGGTCGCCAAATCCATGGCAAGATCATGGTGCGAAAGGGCGAACGCTTCGGATTGGTCCTGGTGACACTCGATGCACGCGGATCGGCCGACGTAATTCGGCTCGATCCCGGGCGGCCTGGCCGACCAATAGTCGGCAAAAACACCGCTGACGATCACCAGCAGCCATCCGCCCGAAATGATCAGACGACGTTTCTGTCTCGATGGAAAATTGCGGGCCAAGAGTGTACGACGCGGAAATGATGGTGAGGGAGATTGTGCCGCTCAAGTTTACTCGGACAACAGCTGTCTCGCCTCGTCCCTCATTTGCCCAATCAATTCGGCTCGACGATCGCCCGGGCCGCGAACTTGTTCCAACATCCGTGAGGCCTTCAGGAGTTGCTCGGCGACGTGAGCCCTCGCGGAGTTCGTTTCAGTTGTGGACTCAGCCGTCGCCACGGCATCGGGATCGAGCGAGCTGCCGTCGAGCACGCTTCCCCGCTGCTTGATGATTCCAATCACATCCTCAAGCACTGCGTCACCCGATCCCAATCGAGGCAGGTCACCGTCGAGCGCCGCGCGTATTTTTTCCTCCGCGGGCGACGCAGGCTCGTCGGCTGTGGTGTCAAACGCGACCAACACCAATAGCGCCGCGACGCTGAGAGTGAACCAGATACTTAAACGGGGCATGACAGTGTGTCCTCCTGCACAAAGATGATGGGCCGACATTGTAGGGGAACGACGGCGACGCCCGTAGAGTGATTGTC
>JAHELS010000084.1:0-16497 GCA_024644085.1 Rhodopirellula sp. | reverse complement strand
CCAAGCACCAGCGTCGTGAATGAACAGGACGGAGGATCCGTCGCAAAATTCTCTTTCCCTGCGGCGCTCGTCAAAACGTCATACACCGATTCGGGCAGCGACCGATTGGGGTCGTATTTTTCCAATACGGCGATCGCGTTGGCGGGCATCGATGAATCGGGAACGGTCGGTCCCGAAGCGATCAGATCGAGCGGATCACCCAGTACGTCTGACAACACCAGAGTGACGAGTTCTCGCGCACGACAGGCTCGCAGCAGCCCACCACCCTTGACTCGGCTGAGATGTTTGCGAACCGTATTCAACTCGGTAATGTCGGCACCGGCCCCACTCAGGAATCGAGTGACCGCCTGTTTGTCGGCGAGCGTGATGCCGTCAATCGGAGCGGGCAGCAGGGCACTGCCGCCCCCGGAGATCAATGCGATACAGAGATCTCGATCGGTCGCGTTTTCGACGAGCTTCAGAATCTCGTTTGTGCCGGCGACGCCTTCTTCGGTCGGCTCGTTGACCCCCGCGGGTCGGGCCGCGTGAATGTGGACGCCACTTAACGGAGCCTCGGTTCCCGCTGGGACATTGACCCAGCCGACGATGGGAAGCCAGTCGCCGATCGACTCGAGCAATCCCTGGGTCATCGCGGTGCCCGCCTTTCCCGCTCCGACGACAATCACGCGATCGAAGTCATCGCGAGACCATTGGTGATCTCCAATCTTGAGAAGCGACCCGTCCAGATGAACTTCGCGCTGAACCATCGGTCGGGCGCGCACCGCATCGACGCCGGCATTCCAAATGCGAGTCGCATCGTTTCTCAGATCGCTCATCTTCTCAATGGTGACGGGGTCTGTTGCAGCGGGAAACGCGATGAATTGTCCTTCGCGTTTGCCCGCCCGCGTGGTTGACTGTTATAAGTTTGCTCTCATGACGCAATCGACAACAACGCCGGACCGCGACGAGCTAGCCTCGGAATACTTCGAGTTGCTTCCTTTCGAGCCGTACCCGGTGCAGGAAGAATCGTTGTTGGCCTATTTTACAGGCGACCAGGGTGTGTTGGTCTGTGCACCGACCGGTACGGGTAAAACGCTGATTGCGGAGGCTGCCGTCTACGAGGCCCTGCGTACCGGCAAGCGGATGTATTACACCACGCCGCTGATAGCGCTAACCGATCAAAAGCTGGATGAATTGCGACAATCGGCCGTCCGATGGGGATTCTCGGCCGATCAAATCGGGTTGGTCACCGGAAATCGGCGTGTCAATGCCGAGGCACCGGTTCTGGTCGTCGTCGCGGAGATCCTTCTCAACCGCTTGCTTCATCCCGAAGCCTTCGAGTTCTCCGATGTCGCGTCGGTCGTGATGGACGAATTCCATTCTTTCAACGACAAGGAGCGGGGCATCGTATGGGAATTGACTCTCGCGCTGTTGCCCACGCACGTGCGGACCCTGCTGCTCAGTGCAACGGTCGGCAACGCGATGGAGTTCACATCGTGGCTCGACCGTGCCCACGACCGGCGGCTTCAATTGGTCGTTAGTACCGAACGGAAAGTGCCTCTGCAGTACGAGTGGGTCGGCGATGAACTGCTCGCCGATCTTGCCGAGAAAATTGCGGCGGGCGATGAAGAATCCCGCCGCACCCCGGCGCTGCTGTTCTGTTTCAGCCGTTCGGCCTGCTGGACCACTGCGGAACTGCTCAAGGGCAAGAGCCTGATCGACAAAGCCCGTCAGAGTGAACTTGCCGACTATCTGAATGGGTCTGATATGTCCCAGGGCGCCGGGCCGAAATTGAAACAGACATTGATGCGCGGCGTAGGTGTCCATCACGCCGGCGTCCTGCCCCGGTACCGCCGGATGGTCGAAGAACTGTTTCAGCGCAAGCTGCTCGCCTTCTGTGTGTGCACCGAAACTTTGGCAGCTGGAATCAACCTGCCGGCGCGAAGCGTCGTGATGCCGAGCCTGTTGAAAGGTCCTGCGGATAAGAAAAAGTTGATCGAAGCCGCTGCGGCGCAGCAAATCTTTGGCCGGGCCGGTCGACCGCAGTTTGACGACCGAGGTTACGTCTTTGCACTTGCCCACGAAGACGACGTCAAGATTCATCGGTGGCGGGAAAAATATGACTCGATTCCCGAGGACACGAAGGATCCCGGACTGCTGAAGGCAAAGAAACAACTCAAAAAGAAGATGCCGAAACGCCGCAGCGGCGAATCCTATTGGAACCAGCAGCAGTTTGAGCAACTTCAAGCCGCCGATTCCGCAAACCTGACCAGCCGCGGGCGGCTCCCCTGGAGATTGCTCGCCTACATGTTCGGACAGGACCCTGCGGTGCAGCCGATTCGTGACATGGTCGGCCGCAGATTGCTTCCTCCCAAAGGAATCGAAGAGGCACAGCGAGACCTGAATCGAATGCTGATCACGCTCTGGTCAGCCGGTTACATCGAACTCGATCCGAAACCACGTGCCGCCCAACCGAAGCCGGTCAACAGAAAAACGGAAGACAAACAATCCGCGGCGCCGCAAACGGAGGGCTTGTTCGGTGAAATCCTCGACCAGATGCGCGACCCGGGCGACACGCCAGAGGAAACCCAAGAGGTCAACAGCGACCCTTCGTTGATTGAAAGCCGCGGCTACGAGGTCGATGACTATCGCCCCGACACGGCGACACCGACCGATCGACTCGAGCGTTTGGTGCATCTGCGCAGCATCAACCCGCTGTTCGGAGTCTATCTCGCCGATCAACTTGCAATCGCAGACCCTGAGGAGCGGATCGCGGCCCTTGAAAGTGTGCTCGAAGTTCCCGGCACGGTCGCGCGGCTGACGCGTATGCCGTCTCTTGACGAAATGCCGGCCGGAACGCTTGCGACCACGCGGCTTGACCCACAATTACTGCAACTCGGATTGGCAACAGCGGAAGAACTCGGTGCCAAATCGGACGACGAGGAGGAGGAAGTGGTCGATCGGGGATTCGGCCGCGTGATGTTTGCCGAACCCAAAGTCTGGCCGTTGACGATCGGCGAAAAAATCCTGCGGCTGTTTCGCGGCGAGTACCCGCGCGTCCACGATGTCAATGTTCGGCCCGTGTGGATCGTAGGAGAGTTAATGGAATTCGGTGGCGATTTCAATAAGTACGTCACCGCTCGCAAGCTCCAGAAGGAGGAGGGGATCCTGTTCCGCCATTGTCTTCGCATGATTCTATTGCTTGATGAGATGGCCAACGTTCCACCCATCGAATCAACGGTCGAATCGTGGGAGAATCCGCTCGACGAGCTGGCCGATCGGCTGACCGAGAGCTGTCGCGCGATCGATCCCCAAAGCACCGACGAAGTGCTCGTTCAACCTGGCAGCGAGGCCGACGACTTGATCTCGCCCGGCCGGCGTTCGTAGCGGCTTGCGTACCGCTTCAGCGAACCGCGCCAGTCCGACCGGCGCTGCAACTTTTCGGCGGCCTGTGGTACGCTTCGGGCCATGTCATTGGATTATCGATCGATCATGAGCGGCCGGCGACGAGATCCGCTGGCCGCTGTTCTTCGAGCGGCGCTGAGGCTGGCAAGCGTTCCGTATTCGGTTGCGGTCGCCGCACGAAACCGTCGATACGAATCGGGCAAGGCCGAGGTTCATCGATGCGGCGCGAGGGTCATCAGTGTCGGCAACCTGACAACCGGCGGCACCGGCAAGACACCAATCGTCTGTTTCCTGGCATCCTGGTTTCGCCAGCACGGCATTCGCGTCGCCATCGTCAGCCGTGGTTACGGGCGCGGCGATGCCGATGCAAATGACGAGGCCATGGAATTGCACGCGAGGTTGCCCGATGTACCGCACGTCCAGGATCCCGATCGCGTCGAGGCGGCGCGGATCGCAGTCGAAGAACTCGAGTCGCAACTCATTCTGATGGACGACGGGTTCCAACACAGGCGGCTTCACCGTGATCTGAATATCGTCGTGATCGACGCCACATGCCCGTTCGGATTCGGATACGTGTTGCCGCGAGGATTGCTGCGTGAACCGGTCCGCAATCTACGACGTGCCGACATCGTCATTCTCAGTCGATGCGATGCTGTTGACGACGCGGCGCTGAGCGGGATCGAGTCGACCGTTCGACGCTACGCTGATTCGATTCCCATCATACACAGCATTCATGCCCCCAGCGGCCTGCTTGAATTTCCCGACCGCTCGTTTTCAATCGACACCCTCCGCTCGCAGCGGGTTGCCGTCGTCTCGGCCATCGGAAACCCGGACGCATTCGAGAGTACCGTTCGCGACTGTGGCGCTGAGGTGATCGCTTCGCAAAGACTCCCCGACCACGACGAATACTCTCCCAATACGGTCCTCTCACTCCGGACGTGGGCCGAATCACTCGATCAGGTTGACCGCGTCGTGTGCACGCACAAGGATCTCGTCAAGCTGCAAACCGATCGCATGGGCGGGCGACCGCTCGCCGCCGTGACGATCGAATTGCAGATAACATCCCCCACCGAGTCACTCGAGCAAATGCTCATGCAAATCGCCGACTCGATCTCAACCGCTTGAGTGCATCAAGCTCCACACCTGACGTGCCGCATTCAGGTCATTCTCGGTCGCTTTGCCGCGACCATAGGCAATTCGGTTGTAGGCTTCGACCACCTGAGACGCGGGCGCCGACAATTGGGGCACCGTCGTTGACGCCCGTCGGATGAATTCGTTTGGTGTCTCATCGCGACCGCGGGCCAGTCCACGCTCACGCGTCCACGCCTCGAACGCCTGGAAAGTGATCACAACGATTCTTCGCAAATCGCTTTCTTTGCCAATCGGATTCGTGAAGGATGCGAAGGCGCGCGGCGGAACCTGGGTGACCGCCTCGAGAAACTCGTCGAACGTCTCCTCGGTCGTTCCGCTCCCGCGGTTGAACAAACTGTCCCACCACTGGGCAATCATGTCGCGGTGCATCCAAAGGAACGCCGCAACAATCCCGAACAGCACGAGGAACACGATGAATTTGACAAACCCGGCCACCATCGGCATCGCTTCGGCGATCGACTCGGTGACGCTCCGCGAGGGGGAGGATGACGACTCGCTCTCACCCTTCGGTGGAGTCCCGCTGGATTGCTGCGACTGCGATTCACTGTCGGACTGCTCGCGCTGCGTGTTCTCGCGCTGCTCCTGCGGCGACTCCGCTCGATCGGAGTCCTCCTGCCGTTGGGCGTTCTCATCCGACGATGACTCTCCCGACTGGGGATCCGATTTCGACTCCTGCCCGCTTTCGCCGGGCCGCGACTGGTCCCCCTGGCCATTTGAATCGTCCTTGGACTGATCTCCTGACTGATCACTCGACGACTGCGATGATTCCTGATCACCGCGCGAAGTGGAATTCTCAGCGGAATTTTGCTGTGAAGACTCCTGACTCGACGAGTTCTGTTTTTCGTTGTCCCCCGATTCGCCGCCCTGAGAAGACGACGACTTATCGCCCGAAGATTCGGATTCGGACTTTGGGCCACCATCGCCGCTTGACTGTTTTTTTCCTCCCTTTTGTTGGCCCGCCGGCCCGTCGCTCCGATTGCCATCGCCAACATCGCCCGCGGGCGCTCCCGATTGTTGTGTCATCCCCTGGACTTCTTTGTCCTCCGCGTTGCGATCGAGGGTTCCCGGTGCGTTGGGGTCGCTCTTGTCGGCGCCTTCGTCACCCCATCCATAGCGGCTCGCACTTCTATTTCCCGGCGAATCGAGAAGCTCGGGTAGCTCGAACGATGCCAATGCCTTGCCCGGCATCGGCGCGACATAGGCGACGGTCAACACCGCGGCGATCAACGCCAATCCGCCGGCGAGCCAACTGATCGATACGTCCTTGGGCATCTCAGCATGGCGTTGGCGTAAGTAACGCCGTAGTCCGAGGAAACTGGTCGTTACCAGCAACGAGAGACTTGAGAAGAGATAAAACGCGAGCAGCTTCTGAGCCCGGGCCCAAGTGTCGGTGTCGTTATGAAGAAAAAACTGACCAAGCCCGAACAACGGCAGCGCCCCCAGCGCAAGATACATCACCGTGCGACCGGGCTGGTGCGTCTCGCCTTGCTCACGGTCTTCATCGTCGTCGTCGGACAACGACGAGTTCTGCCGACGGATTTGTGACTTGACGAACAAACGCCCGGAATCAAACAAACCTTGACCGCTGGCATCGACGTCATCATCGATCAGCGTGCAATCGCGAACAATGACGTCGGCGAGATACGCGATCACCACCAGAATGAACAGCGAAAAGATGGGCGAATTGACCAACCCAAGCATGACGGTAAACGCCGCGATCCCAAGGACGCCCGCGTACCCATAAGAATAGGAACGGCTCTGTTCGATCGCGACACGGGCGATTCCAACCGCACCGAGGGTATACATCAACAGCGTCCACGACACACGCTGCGGGTATCCGCCGTGGTAGAGAATCAACATCAAGAAGTTCGCCAGACTGCTGATCATGATAAAGATCAACAGCGGCGCGACCGCGACCGCGGCGTAGTCAGCAGCAGATTTCGCTGGAGTCAATCGCTGGCTTCCCCCTACTCATCCTCCGCGTGACACTGCCTCCAGCGTTTCATCGCGGGACCGATGGTGTTCATCGGCACCCACTTCCCTTTGGTCTTGCTGCTTTGCAAAAGGGTCTCCGGAGAGATCTTGCCCTTTTCGATTTGCCGTAGCAGATCGGCCTCGCTAATGGGTCCAACGCGCCGACCCTTTCGGAGCCAGTTGCTCGCCATGTAGTACCAGCCTACTGCCATCTGTTGTTCTCCGAATCAAAAGATTGATTTTGAGTCAGGACTAGCAAATCAAAAGATAAGAAATCATCGAAAAGAACCGCCCAAGGTCATCACCAGCCCGCGCCAAGCAAAGAGAAGATCTCTCCAGGTTTTGGTCTGCGAAGTGTCAGCGATGAAGTCTTATCTTAACGTGATTCTGACCGCCCAAAACGCCAAAAACGGGAGGGACCCCGAACAAAGTTTCGCACCCCCCGCCAGCGGCCTACCAGCGTCCACTCATCCGATCCGAGTCGACGATGCGCTGCGCCTCGCGGCTGATGCCGTAGACCAGGTTGGGCTGGTTCAGCTCAAGAAAGACCGTGTATTTCTGGTGGACAGCATCCGAATGGACAACCGGTGCGTGAGTGAGCCTCAAAAAGTGAATCGGTTTCCCATTCCACCGTTTGGTAAAGACACCCGCTTCGAGCGACGGCTCACGTGTCAGCCCATAATGCGCAGTCATCGCACCCACCAACCGATTCGGATCTCCCGTGAATCCGTGAATCGTCACTCGCTGGAGTTTCCCCGCGTGATCGAAATAGTAGGTCAATGTTCCGGCAAGGTCATCGGCGCGGGTCCCCGTGACGACCGGCACGCGAAGACCTTCGAGTTGCAGGTCGGCCAGGACGGTGCTGACACGGGCAAAGCGTTGAATCACCCAATCAGGTGAAATATCAAATCGCATGACTTCGCGAAGATCGCGGACCGGCGCACCGACGATCTCCGGGGCTTGCTGAGCGTCGCCGGGAAGACCGCCGAGCTTTTTCGCCATCGCCTCGTCGTATCGATAGCGATCCGATTCGCTGCGCCGCAGATGTTCGACCTCGTGATGCGAGTGGATTGCATATTCCGATGACGTTCCCCGCAATGCATCCGACGCGGTGCTTGTCAGATAGGTGTCGCCCGACTCCATCGTCGATCTCATCTTCGACATGACACCTCGACCCATCTCGGTCTCCGACGCCAGGTACGGTCCACCGGCGGCAATGGCAAGAATCGTGAGAATTCGGAAGCGTGTGAACATCGAAGAAACAAACAGGTGTGGAAGGAGGCTCGACCCGGTGATTCGACCACCGGCGTTGATTGAATACCTGTTCTCGTTCATCGACCGCAAATGGATCCGATGATGGAGCGAATGACTCCGATCGATGCTGTCCGAAGGACCGCGTGATTGCCTACAATCGGTCCAACAATGACAGAGCGTTTATCCGGAACGGCTGGGGCCATCGGAGCCAACCAGGCAGCATGCGAGGCGGCGATCAACGAGATCCTCGGCGAAGGCACCGATGCGAAAACGATCACTCGCACACGCCAGGTTTTCGGTGAGGAATTAGCCGAGATCCTCGTCTCCGTTGCGGCATTACAGCCAAAGGCGAGGAGAAAACTGGGGGTGCCGGCGGACCATCACGTCTGGTGGGTCACCGAAAAATCGTTGCAACAGGCGACCGCGTGGCAGGTGGCCAGACTTAAAAGCTGCTGGTTCGGCAACCGCGACGTCTTCGATCTCTGTTGCGGAGCCGGCGGCGACGCAGTTCACCTTGCCCGCCGAGGCATCGTCATTGCGGTCGACTCCGACGATTTGATGACCGCGATGGCCGCGGCCAATCTGGCCAATGCCGCAAGCGATGTAAATCAGGTCCGCGCCCGTTGTGCCGATGCAACAACGATCGAAATACCGCCGGATTCGGCGGTGCACATCGATCCCGATCGACGTGGCGGGGGTCGTCGGTCAAGCCGCGTCGTGAATTACCAGCCGGCGTGGGACCAGGTTCAACGAATCGCCCACGCATCAAGGAGCTCCCTCGTCAAACTTGCTCCGGCCGCCCAAATCGAACCAGAGGACTCCGAGGACGCGCATCGTTGTTGGATTTCACTGAGCGGAAGTGTACGGGAACAATCTGTGATGCGCGGCGAGACAGTCGCAGAAGCAAAGTTGGCAATCGGGACGCGATCGGCGGTATCGTTGTCCGCTGATTCAAGTGAATCATGGTTCGCCCCGCCAGGTAGCGAAATCGATTCCGCCAATGCGAAGATCGCGACGCAACCCAAGGAAATCTTGATCGACCCCGACGCTGCGATTCGTGCCGCCGGATTGACCGAAACGTTTGCGTGTCGTTATCGATGCGAACTGCTTGGTTCCCCCGCGGGTTTTCTGACGGCCGATCAATTTGATCAATTCGATCAATTCGAACAATTCAAACGGGCCGACGATCCGTCAACGATGGCTGTGATCGGGCGAGTGTTTTGGACAGGCAGTTGTGATGACCGCAAACTGCGACGCGAATTGCGCAGCCGCGATTGCTTTCCTGCGGTGGTCAAGGTCCGGGGCACAGATCACGATCCGTCGACCTTGGTCCGGCGCTATCGCAAATGCGGACAGCGTCCGGTGACCTTGTGGATCACCCGGCCTGGCGATCGGGTCGTTGCAGCCCTGACGCAATGACGGCGCCCGTTCGTGGTCACGTCAGCGAATCAGCCAATCGCTCGGGAAGAATATCTCGCGCCCGGGGCAACAACCTCGCCGCACTGAAGGCCGGATGCACAGCAAGCAAGAGCGGAAGCATTGGCGGGACCGGGTCGGTCAGCCGGGCAAGTGCGAGATCATCGAATTGCCGCCGGCTTCGCGCCTCCCAGAGCGCCTCGTTCACCAGATCACCAAAGGGACCATACGCCAACTCGGACAATCGATCATGTCGCTGTCGGAAATAATCATCTGCCGTGTCGCCGGGCGAAAAGGAAAAGTCCGTATGCTCCGCGGCTGCGAGGTCGAACTGCTCGCGATGCTCGTAGATATCGACTAGCAGCCCGCGAGCCAGAGTGCTGCTGCCATACTTGTCACGAATCCATAAGGCATCCTGTAAAGCCCTCTCCTGGTTTCCGCTGAACCATTGCGCGCGGGCGCGATCTACCTTCACCAGCACCGACATCGGATTCAATTGAGACGCCTCGCGAAGTGACCGGGCGGCATCGCTAAAACGACCGGTCGCCAATTGCAGCAAGCCATACTGGTGACGCACCTGCCAGCTATTTGGCACCACCATCACCAATTCCTGAAACGCCTGCTCCGCCTGCTTGTAGCGCCCGAGGGTTTGCCAATCGAGCATTGCAAGAGCAAGTTGCGCGTCGATGCTCGACGGATCGAGCTGCATCGCTTCCTCGGCCCGCTCCCGCGCCTGGCGAACCAGTTCCACCGACTTGGCGGCATCGGTTTGCGCAGCCAGTGTGATCGAGGTCAGCGCGATACCGGCGATCGGATCTGCGAACCCGCGATCGACATCGTGCGCTTTTTGAAAGCACATCAGCGCCATTTCCAATCCGGCGACGCTATCGGGATCCGAGCGTGTTTTACCGTCGACCAGGCAACTGAAGGATTCGACACTTGGCGGCGCGATCTCGTCACCAGTCGATGTCAACCGGCGTCCGATGACAGAAGCGATTTCCGTGGCAAGCCGGCTCTGTTCGAGCAAGTTATCGCGCGACTCTGTTTTCATGCGCTTGCCCCACAACTGGTTTCCCGTCCTCGCCGACACGATTTGAATGTCGATCTCAAGGAATTCCTTGTCACCTTGATTCGAAGTCTGCATCGTACCGGTCAACAGCGCATCGACTTCGAGTAGCCGGCCGATCTCGCGAAATTCTCCCGGAGTCTCTGCCACCATCGGCCGGAATCGGGGCACCATCAACTCGCTCAACCTCGTCAATTCGTGAACCAACAGCGCCGCGAGCTGTTCGCCGCGATGCAGGCTGGCTTCGCCGATGGGTGGCGGGATGACGGTGGACGCGTCGTTTGTAACCGCGTCCTCGGAGAATGACAAAACGGCAAGAGAATGAATGTTCGTCAATTCATCCGCGCTGTTCTGAGCAAACATTCCGCCGGCAATCGCACCGGCGACTCCACCACCCGCTATCGCAAGCAGGCGACGGCGCGTCAAATTACCGCCGGTCAATTCACCCCCTTGCACTGCCACATGTGATCGGTCTCGAATCCCTTGACGAAGTTCCTTCACGATCACTGCGGCCGATGGCGGGCGCCGAGAGGGATCCTTTTGCAAACATTTTTCGATCAGGTCGGCCAGGGCGACATCATCGCGGCGGCGGAGCGGATCGGTTTCGGGGTCGCGTTCAAGCGTTGCTGAAAACCTCGCTGCCTTATTCGGTCCATCGAAGGCCCGCTTGCCGTAGAAAGCTTCGAAGAGCACACAGCCGAGCGAAAAAATGTCGGCCGCCGGGGTCACGGTGTCGCCGCGCACCTGTTCCGGTGCCATGTATCCGGGGGTCCCAAGAATCACTCCGTCATCGGTCTTGTTCAGGTCCTCATCGAGATCAACCTGGGGAGCGCGCGAGAGCCCAAAATCGAACAGTTTGACGATCGTGGAGTTTAATTCCGAATCAGCGTCGTGCCCCTGCGCGCCGAACTCACCCGCCTGGCGCGGGACCAGCATGATATTGTGCGGCTTGAGGTCACGATGTACGACACCGGCCCGGTGCGCGGTCGCCAACGCTTCGGCGATCTGAGCGCCGATGCGTCGCACCTCTTCCGGCTCGAGGGCACCCTGCCCAAGCGTCTCATCGAGCGGTTCGCCGTCGAGGTATTCCATCACGGCGTACGGCAGCCCATCGGCGACGCCAACGTCGAACAATTCAACGATGTTCGGATGACTGATGGCAGCCACAGCCCGGGCCTCGCGATCAAAGCGTTCGGTCAATTCCCGACGTTTCGAGCTCCCGATTGCCAATAGTTTGATCGCCACTTTGCGATCCAGACGTGTATCGCGCGCCGCCACCACGACACCCATTCCACCACGGCCAAGAATTTCGCCGATCACATACGGCCCCAATCTCGTCCCCGGCGGCGGCAACGTGACCGGATCGAAATCTCGCGGTCGGTCCTCCCCATACTGCGTCGTCGGCTGTGCCATTTCGTCGCGGCCGGAAAGCTCGTCGCGAACCAATTCCAGCTCGCGGCGCAGTAATTCCGCATGCTCGCCTCCGTGATGGGCAACCACATCGTCGATCACCAATGGGTGGCCGCGGCGAAAACGAGATTCGTAGTCCATGCACACCGCGTCGATGCGTGCCAATTCGCTCGCCGAGAGATCGCCAAGATTCATCTTTTCGAAGTGTCCCGCAAGAGTTCTTCAATCACTCCTCGGCGGAGCTTTCCGTCCAAATCCGACGGATCAATTGCAAACGCCTTTCCACCGCACGCTTGCTCAATTCCAGCCGATCGGAGATTTCATCCACGAGAAACCCGTCCATCCGCATCACGGCAATCTGTTTGAGTTGCTCGTCGTCCAGTCGGTCAAGCAAGCGGTCGCAGGCTTCGGCGAGCTCCGCGCGGATATCGGCCGGCAATGTCTGACCCGTTACGTTTCCGATTCCAGCCGCTCTGCGGTCATCGCCGCGATCCATGAAAACAGATTCGCCTCTCACGTTCCCGCCGCCCCGCTTCTGACGGGTTTGGTGGCGAAGGTGGGCGTGAACCTTTCGACCCGTGAACGTAATCAACAATCCCCACAGGTTGTCGGGACCACTTAGGTCGGGGAATTGATCGCGGCGAATACCGGCAATGAAGCTGTGGAACGCGGAAAGCGCTATATCTTCTTCGTCGCCAGTGCGTCGAAGGTTCGGAGGCAATCGTTTCGCCGCAATCCGAACCAATTGCTGGTAGTAATCTTGCCAAAGTTTGGCGATCGCCTGCTCGTCGCCCTCGCGGACACGATCAAGCAATTGGGTAAATTCGCCAGCAGGGTTCTCCGGGACATCCATCACATGATGATGATGCATTGGGCACTGAATGGGAACGCGAGGGCGGGAAATGCACCGCCGAGCCTCGAAATACAGGACGGAGCCCACAATGCAACGCAGAACACTAGAGCACGGTCGCTTCGAACGCGATTCCATCCGGTTCCGCAACACCCGATGCCGTTGATCCCGCATCGAAATGGCTTCGCCGAGCCATCCCGATCGCGATGGCGCCCCCGTCGCCCGCTCTCGCAACGCTGGTCAAACGACCCACTGTTTTCTCACCTGCGACCAACGCTGTGCCCGCCGCGGGAACGGCACCAGCGATCGACCAACGCACCAGCTTTTTCTGGACCTGGCCGAGCGCATCGAGGCGAGCCACGGTCTCCTGTCCAAGGTAACAACCCTTGGTGAACGAGATCGCCGCGGAATCCCGATCCGCCTCCTGGGGCAGGTTGGACTCATCGAGATCGATACCGTACCACGGAAAACCGGCGTGAGTCCGCATCTGGTGAAAACCTGATTCATCACCTGCGGCTCCCAATTGCGATGCGAGTGACTCCGAGATTCTGTTCGCTTCGTCCGGTCGCGCCAAAATGGCGGCTGTACCCTCGCCAAGCCAAGCCGTTTCATAGGCGTCGAGCGATGCATCGCCGAGAGTCAATGTCGCCTTGCGAGGCCTTTCCCCGCCTCCGCACCCGATTTCCATCTCCTTTGCTGACTCGGGAGTGATAACGAGTGCCTCGAAGTCCCCATCACGCACAACGGGCGTAGCGTCCTCGCGGATGGTGTATCGATCGATGTGCGCGGCGACACGCTCGGATTGCCCTGCAGGGCCAATTAGCCGCAAAGCCTCCGGTTCACGAAAGACCCAAACGTGGCCAATCGTTTTTCCTCGCACGTCAGTAATGAAGCTCTCACAGCCTTCTCCCACGCCAATCGCCTTGAGATCATTCGTGGTCAAATTCTGAACGATCGTATCGGCATCGGCACCGGAAACATCGATCACCGAGATCTGGCCAAGCCGAAAATGCTGATTTCTACTCATGCGACAAAGGATACCACCGGGTTGTGTATACCTGCAGCGGTGCCGGTAAACGGCGGCTACGGCGTTCAATCCCCCGAACCGGAGGATATCGCTGATGACCCGGTTTTTTGCGGAACAATCGTGTGCAACAGTGATTCTTATGTAATAAGGATCTCACAGCGCGAATTCGCGTGGTTTTCATGAGATCGAGCAAGCCGACGGGCGGTCCGGGAAGGGGGCGGCAATGACTACCAGCCAACCAAAAAGCGAACAACCACCTACCGACAATTCAGCCCTCGATGAGGAAACTGGACGTTCGGCCGACGATCCGCTGCCGTGGTTGATCCGAACGATGCGGCAAAGAAACAAAGTCGAAAGCGATCGGCGCTCCAACAGGGAAGAAACGGCCGATGAATCGGCCTCCGCACATTCGCGTTAGTGGCGTTTCGAACCTTGATGCGACCCAATTCTCGTCACTCGCTCTGTCGGCTAATCTACACTCCGTTGCGTGCTGCGTCCCAAACGTGGACAGATTCCTCCCGTCGCAACGGAGACAAGTGTGAATCAGACCCGATCGCTTTTCGCTGATGCGGAAGAGAACAATCTCGAGCGTGCACAGCCGCTCGCCGCGCGGATGCGGCCCCGCCAACTGAGTGAATTCGTTGGCCAGCAACACATTCTCGGGGAGGGGAAACTTCTGCGCCGCATGATCGATGCGCGGCGGCTCGGATCGATCATCTTTTCCGGTCCGCCCGGTACGGGCAAGACCACGCTGGCACACCTGCTGGCGATCGAGACCGGAAGTAAGCTGCGCACGCTCAGCGCGGTCTCGAGCGGTGTCAAGGATGTGCGCGAAGTCCTGGCCTGGGCAACCGACATGGTCGCCGCCGGCGGACCCCGCCCGATTCTGTTCATCGACGAGATTCACCGCTTCAGCAAGAGCCAACAGGATGCGCTGCTGCCGGACGTCGAGGCGGGCATCGTTTCGCTGATCGGGGCAACCACCAGCAATCCTTTTTTCGCGGTCAACAGCGCGCTATTGAGCCGCAGCCAACTGTTCCAGCTCGAATCGCTGGCGCCCGAAGAAATCAACTCGCTCATGCGTCGCGCACTGGCCGATTCAACTCGGGGACTGGGCGACTCAACTCGGGAACTGGGCGACTCAACTCGGGAACTGGGCGATGGACCACTCGAGGTCGATGACGACGCCATCGAGTACCTGGCCGACGCTTGCGAAGGAGACGCCCGCCGCGCGCTTTCCGCCCTCGAGATTGCCGTGCTCAGCGGACGCGATCGCGGCGTTCGAGTCACCCGCGAAGTTGCGGTTGAGTCGATGGGCAACCGCCTTGGAGGGTACGACGCAACCGGCGATGACCATTATGATCTCGCCAGCGCGCTGATCAAAAGCATTCGCGGAAGCGATGTCGATGCTGCGATGTACTGGCTCGCACGAATGTTAGAGGGCGGCGAGGACATCCGCTTTGTCTGTCGAAGACTTGTGATCCTGGCAAGCGAAGACATCGGCAATGCGGATCCCCAGGCGCTCGTCGTCGCCGTCGCGGCGATGCAAGCGTGCGAATTCGTCGGACTTCCCGAATGCCAACTAACGCTCAGCCAGACGGTCGCCTACCTCGCACTGAGCCCGAAAAGCAATTCGGCCACGTCCGCCATCGGCGCCGCAAGGCAGGATGTCCGCGAAAACAAAATCGTGCCCGTCCCGAAACATCTTCGCGACGCTCATTACAAAGGTGCCGGCGAACTCGGGCATGGCGAAGGATACCAGTACTCGCACGAGTCCGACGGAGGCGTCGCTGCTCAGGACTATCTCGGGGTCGAAAGAACCTATTACCAGCCGGTCGATCGAGGGTTCGAGAAGGACTTGGCAAAACGCCTCGAAGAAATCAAGCGGCGACTCAAGGGCGACTGATCCACGATCCCGTGAAGAGTTGTCTCGTCCCGAAGCGACCTCAGCCTCTTAGCAGAAAAACATTCGATCGTTTGTCTCGCCCCGAAGGAATGACGTTCGATCGTTTGTCTCGCCCCGAAAGGATGACGTTCGATCGTTTGCCTCGTCCCGAAGGGATGAAGTTCGATCGTTCACATCGCCCCAAAGGGATGAAGTTCGATCGTTTCCCCCGTCCCGAAGGGACTCTCAGCCATTAGCCGGTGGTCGCGCAGCGCACCACCGGAACACGTCGTGGTCCTACGATTCATCCCAACGGGATGACAGCGCTGTGATCCCTTCAGGATCAGGACGGGCGTCCCGTCACGATACCGGTGATGGCGCTGCGCTGATCACCGGCTAATCGCTGTAACCGCTCCGCGGTAGAGAACTCACGTAACACGACTACGTCTCGAAGCGAACTCATCCTCTTAGCAGAAAAACATTCGATCGTTTGTCTCGCCCCGAAGGAATGACGTTCGATCGTTTGTCTCGTCCCGAAGGAAAAACGTTCGATCGTTTGTCTCGTCCCGAAGGGACTTCAGCCATTAGCCGGTGGTCGCGCAGCGCACCACCGGAACACGTCGTGGTCCTACAATTCATCCCGAAGGGGATGACAGCGCTGTGATCCCTTCAGGATCAGGACGGGCGTCCCGTCACGATACCGGTGATGGCGCTGCGCTGATCACCGGCTAATCGCTGTAACCGCTCCGCGGTAGAGAAGTCGCGAAACACGACTTCGTCTCCAAGCGAACTCAGCTTCTCAACGGAAAACATTCGATCGTCTTTCTCGTTCCGAAGGAATGACGTTCGATCGTTTGCCCTGTCCCGTAGGGACTTCAGCCATTAGCCGGTGGTCGCGCAGCGCACCTCCGGAACACATCGTGGTTCTACAATTCATCCCAACGGGATGACAGCGCTGTGATCCCTTCAGGATCAGGACTGCTGTCCGGTCACGATACCGGTGATGGCGCTGCGCTGATCACCGGCTAATCGCTGTAACCGCTCCGCGGTAAAGAAGTCGCGAAACACGACTTCGTCTC
>JAHELS010000303.1 GCA_024644085.1 Rhodopirellula sp. | reverse complement strand
CTCATCGCGTCGATGAAATTGGCAGTGTGGTTCTCGCTGACCGCGCCGCCGTAAACGTCTTCGATCGCGTCGTCGGGTAGCGGATTGTTTTCCAGGTCTTCGACCGGCTTGCCGACGATCTTGCCGCGGTTGACAAAGAATCGGCCCTTCGTGCCCTCGAACAGGATGCCGTTGTCACCCTCGCTGGTGATGATCATTTCCACGCCGCCGGGCATGTCGACTTTGATATTGAAGTTTGTCGCTGCGTTGTACTGATCGTGTACGACCGGGTGCCCGTCCTTGTATTCAACCGGCAGCGAGTAATCGAGCGGCGTGATCTTGCTCGGGCCGGTGTCGCTGGCACCGAGAGCCCAACAGGCGATGTCGACGTGGTGTGCTCCCCAGTCGGTCAGTTTGCCCCCCGAATACTCGTGCCAATTTCGGAACGAATAGTGACAATTGCTAAACAGTGGTACGCCGCCACCGTAGCCCTCGCGAAGTTCGGGCAGAGCACGGTAATCGACTTTCGCTGCGGGGCCGAGCCAGAAATCCCAGTCGAGTTCATCGGGAACCGGAGCGACGGGAATGACTGGTGAAGCCTCCATGCCGTTGATTCCGCAGGTCACTTTGTTGACGGTCCCAATTCGTCCCTGCTTTACCAATGCAACGGCTTGCAGAAAACGCTGTTCGGATTCGGTGCGCTGCATCGTGCCGACCTGGAACACACGGCCTGTTTCCTTGACAACTTTTTCGATCAGCTTGCCTTCGTCGATCGTCAACGTCAGCGGTTTCTCGCAGTAGACATCTTTGCCTGCGTACATCGCTTCGACGGCCATCTTGGTGTGCCAATGATCCGGGGTCGCAATCATGACCGCATCGATGTCTTTCCGGTCCAGAATCTTTCGATAGTCCTTGTACGCGTCCGGTTTCTTCTTCTGTGCCTGCTGGGTTTTTTCCACGTTGTCGCCAAGGACATTGGCGTCGACGTCGGCCAGTGCCGCGAAGTCTGCAAACTGGAACGATTTGGAGGTAATGGTCCAACCCTGGTTTCGCATCCCGATCGTGGCGAAAACGGGCCGCTCATTGGGCGACAGGTCGCCGAAAGCCCGCTTGATCGATGGGCAAAACATTGCCGCCGATCCGGCAGCCATTCCTTGGACAAAGCGACGACGACTTGTTTTTCGAGGCGTTGACATGACGAGGAATCCTGCTGGATAGAGGGAAGCTGTTAAATGGCGTAGCCAACTGCAAGTGATCATACTCGAAAATGCCGGCGATCGAGTTGCAGTGCTTGCGTGAGCCGCGTAAATCTTCGCGTTCTCACTGGGATTCTACCCTCGCCGAATTGTCAATTCCGCCCGGAACGGCGAGCAGCACGCCTGGTTCTTCCCAGCGAATGCAACCGGCGGGCTGGACGCGGTAGAATCGCAACCAGCAAGCTCTCCGCGGCGCGGAGAGCTGGGGTGAGTTTGTGCGTTTCTCGCGGGTTCCGGCAGAGATTTGCCGCCTCTACCGCAGTTTCCACGAAGCGAAGCCGGGCGTGCAGTGATCAACCGATGCAAACGACTACGGTCACCTTCAGACGACCTTTACACAACTGGCAGCGGAATCGACTGAGACGTCCAATCAAGAAAACTGATCGCATCGATCGACAATCAATTCGTCGAATCGTGGAGGAACGCTCGCATGATCGTGGTCGATTGCACGGTTCCGACCGCGAGAACCCATTGAGCTTCGCAGGAGCGACACCATGAATCACATGACGAGAATCTTCTTGATTGCGGGCGTTCTGATTTGGAGTTGCCCGCGCCTGCTCAATGCTGCT
Source organism: Rhodopirellula sp. (assembly GCA_024644085.1). Classification (GTDB taxonomy): domain Bacteria; phylum Planctomycetota; class Planctomycetia; order Pirellulales; family Pirellulaceae; genus Rubripirellula. The sequence goes on along the minus strand of JAHELS010000303.1, from coordinate 4,414 downwards.
TCGGATGCGCCGCCAAATATTGTCTTCATACTTGTTGACGACCAGGGTTACTATGATCTTGGTTGCTATGGCGCGACGGAGGTCGCGACGCCGCGGATTGATGCGATGGCGGAGCAAGGAACGCGGTTCACGGATTACTATGCGGCAGCTCCGATTTGCAGCCCGTCACGTGCCGGATTATTGACAGGCTGCTATCCGCGCCGCATCGGAAACGAAATCTGGGTGCACCGCGCCGACTCTCGTTCAGGCATTCATCCTGACGAGCTGACGCTGCCCGAGCTGCTAAAGACGGGCGGTTACGCGACCGCTTGTATCGGAAAATGGCATCTCGGCTTTCACGATGCTTTCCTGCCGCGGAATCAGGGGTTTGATCACTACTTCGGGCTGCTGCACAATCTCGACCCTGTCGAGGTCGTTTATTTCGAGGACGAAGGTGGCGTGCCGTTGATCCGCAGCGGTGAAGTCGTCAAGCGTCCGGCCGATCCGGCGGAATTGACAAAACTTTACACTGACGAAGCGATCACATTCATCGAGAAGAACAAGGATGGTCCGTTCTTCTTGTACCTGCCACACACGATGCTGCACAATCCGCTTGGTGTTAGCGACGAGTTTGTGGGAAGCTCGCACTGGGGCGAGTACGGCGATGCCATCGCAGAACTCGATCACAATGTCGGTCGCATCTTCGATTCACTCAAAAACTCAGGCATCGACGACAACACGATCGTCATCTACGCCTCGGACAACGGACGCGGACCTGGACGCACGCCCGAGCAAAAGATTCGCGGGCGAAAGCTATCGACTTACGAAGGCGGGATTCGCGTGCCTGCGATCGCCTGGGGCCCGGGGTTGGGTTTCAAGACGCGTGCGGAATCGTCGGCGGTCGTACGTGCGATGGATTGGTATCCAACACTCGCTACCTTCGCGGGAATAGAAATCCCCACCGACCGCGTCCTCGACGGGCGCGACATCAGCCCGCTCTTAAAAGGCGAAACAAAGATCGTTCCACCTCCGGGTATGAAGAAATCGTTGAACGCCTCCGTACCGCTTCGACGCCGCTGGGATCCCCCCGGCGAGTTTGCCTCGATCATCAATCGCAATGAGTACAACGATGCGTTTTTCTATCACGGCAGCCAGGGCGCGCTGGCCGCGGTTCGGTGGCGCAACTGGAAGCTCCATTTGAATCCAAGTCTCGAGCTTTACGACTTGGCGGACGACCCCGGCGAAGCGAGGCTTGTTCGAAACGGCGAAATCACGCGCAAGCTTCGTGGCATGGCGATCCTGTTCCAGGAAGAAATGCGTCTGGATGCTCGACCCGCGGGGCAGGCTCGACCCCGGCCGCGGGTCGATGGGCGGACAGAAATCTTGCAAGCGACACTGGACCGTCTGGACAAAAAACTCGACGTGACCTACGCACGTTACGGTGATCGCACGATCGAAATGGATCTCTACCGGCCACGACATGCCTGGGGGGAGTTGCCGGCAATCGTTTGTATTCACGGCGGCGGGTGGGCGAAGGGTAATCGTGCCAGTCACGACAAGGTCGCACAGGCGCTTGCGGTTCGCGGGTACGTCACCGCGACGATTTCGTACAGGCTTAGCGGCGAAGCACCCTTTCCGGCGGCTATCCACGATTGCAAGGCTGCGGTGAGGTTCTTGCGCACTAATGCCGTTGAGTTTGGCATCGATGCAAACAACATCGGCGCGATCGGGCTTTCCGCCGGCGGACATTTGGCGGCGTTGCTGGCAACATCCGCTGGCGCAGCCGAACTTGAGGGCGACGGCGGAAACGCGGGCTTCAGCAGCGCAATTCAGGCGGTTGTACCGATGGGAGCGCAGACCGATTTGCTTTCCCTTCGCACGAAGGAGGTTTCCGAGATCGAGGAACGCGGGCAGATCTGGCGACAGTTTCTCGGGGGCACGCAGGAGCAACAGCCCAATGCGTATCGTACCGCGTCCCCGCTGAATCACCTCGACAAACACGACCCGCCTTGCTGGTTCATCACAGGCGAACTGGACGATCCCAGTACTCACGCAAATGAATTTCGCCAGCAGATGAAAGAGCTGGGCATCCCTTCGGGCTTGACGGTGATCAACGACGCACCCCATCCGTTTCTCGGCAAACAAGTTTGGTTCGACGAGATGATCGAAGTCGCAGACAGTTTTTTTGAAAGAACTTTGAAGTAGAAAAGATGTCTTGCTTGCGGACGTGCGAGACGACGTCCTACATTTCCAGGTTCACAACACGTTCCCGTACAAGAAGAGCTCCTCCGTAATGATATTTCGAGTTGTAACTGCGACAGCGCTGAGCCTGTTTTGTGCCTTGCATGCTGCCGGACAAGAGCCGCTGAAGGTATTTATCCTCGCCGGACAGTCCAACATGCAGGGGCACGCGGAAGTTTCAACGTTTGATCACGTCGGGATGGATCCGAAGACCGCACCGATTCTGGCGGAGATGCGAAATGCGGATGGGACGCCGCGGGTCTGCGACAACGTCTGGATATCGTCAATCGGAAACGATGGGACCGAACAGGAGTACCACGGCAAGCTGACAGCCGGTTACGGTGCGAAGGGCCGGGGAACAAAGATTGGCCCGGAATTCACTTTTGGCATTTACATGCAAAAGCATCTCGATGAACCAATTCTGATTATTAAGACCGCCTGGGGCGGCAAGTCGCTGCACACCGATTTTCGGCCGCCCACCTCCGGACCCTACGAGCTGAATGAATCACAGTTGGAGTCATTGAAAAAGCAGGGCAAAGACATTGATCGGGCGAGGGCAGATCGCGTCGATGCCAGCGGTCGATACTATCGATTGATGTTGGAGCACGTGAACACAGTCCTGCACGACATCAAGCGAGTCTATCCAGAGTACGATGCCCAGGCCGGCTACGATCTCGCCGGGTTTGTCTGGTTTCAGGGCTGGAACGACATGGTTGCTCGCGATGTCTACCCCAACCGTGACAAGCCTGGCGGATACGATCTATACAGCAAGCTGATGGCTCAATTCATCCGCGACGTTCGCAGCGATCTGTCAGCACCGCGGATGCCGTTTGTGATCGGCGTGATGGGAGTGGGAGGTCCGGTCGACGATTATGGACCGGACCAGCAGCGATACAGATCTGTCCACCAGAACTTTCGCCTCGCGATGGCTGCTCCTGCGTCCATGCCTGAATTCAAAGGTAATGTGACGGCGGTCTGGACCGAGAGATTCTGGGATCCGGAACTGGCCGAATTGAAAGCGCGAAGCGGAAAGATAAAAGCAAAGTCCCAGGAGTTAAGCAAGGACGAAAATCTGAACCGACAGCAAAGAGAAGAAGCCTTGGCGAAATTTCGCGCCCAGCTCTATACGCCGCGCGAGCTCGAGATCCTCAAGGGCAGCTCCAACGCGGAGTACCACTACAACGGCTCGGCCAAGATCATGGCACAGATAGGCAAGGCGTTTGCCGAAGCCATCACGGAAATGTGAACCGACGAGGAATGAAACAGCCGATGAATCGAAGACACCTACCGATTGGCCTGCTATGCGCAATTCTGGCGGGCGTTCCATTTTCGGACGCCGCGGACGCTGACAAGCCCAACATCATCATTGTCTACGCCGACGACCTCGGTTACGGCGACCTCTCCTGCTACAACCCGATGTGCGCTTACGAGACGCCACGACTCGACGAGATGGCTCAGCAGGGAATTCTCTTCACCGATGCCCACAGCCCCTCAACGATCTGTTCGCCTTCAAGATACGGGTTGTTTTCGGGTCAGCAAATCTATCGCTCGACGGGTCGCGGCGGCGGGGCGTTCGAGGGGCCGGGAGGACCCAGTTATCTGAAGCCCGGCACGTTGACGATCGCTCAGATGTTGAAAGAGGCCGGTTATCGCACGGGCGTCTTCGGAAAATGGCACGTTGGGCTCACCTGGTTCGACAAAAACGGCAAGCAACTTGGCGGCGGATTCGAAAACTCGCTGCTGATTGACTACGAGCGGAGCACGCCGCTGGTCGACGGACCGAACCGTCGCGGGTTCGACGAGTCGTTCGTGACGCCCAATTGTCCCAATACCGACCCACTGTATGTGTACATCGAAAACGGAATGGTTCCGGTTCCGGCAAGTGAGCGACACAAGCGAGAGAACCTGCCCAACCCTGGGGGTAAGTGGCGGTGGGACAACGATGAAGGTTGGATGTCGCCCGGCTACGATTTCGTCAACGCGGATTTGTTGTTCTACGAAAAGACAAAAGCGTTCATCACCGAGCACCGTAACAGGACGCCGAATCAGCCGTTTTTCGCAGTCCTATCCACTCAGATCGCTCACGCGCCGGTGCTGCCGGCGGACGAATTCAACGGCGCGACCAGCGCGGGGCCGCGCGGCGATTTCGTTTGGGAACTCGATGCGCTTGTTGGCCGCGTGTTGGATCTCGTCA